>CAYQKZ010000198.1:0-6598 GCA_964418135.1 uncultured Desulfobacterales bacterium | reverse complement strand
GCTGTCAAGGTTGCTTGCAGAATGAAGATTGACCTGCACACATATCGTTCATCCGCAATGGTTGTAACAGACAAAGTAATCAGAATCAACCACGAGAGATTCCAAATGAAGACTGTGTTCGAAAGACGAAATGAAATATTATGATAATTTATTGTAACTTTTTTAATTTCTTGACAAAAGGCAGACTTCGACGTATTAAACAACTGTTTGGAAAAAAGGGGTAATTGTAAAAACAGCCATAGAATTATGATCGATGTTCAGTTACAGGAGAACGCCGCCTATGACGCTCACTAAAGCTCAACTTGTTGATACCATCCATGAAACCATCGGACTTCCAGCCAAAAAAAGCGTTGAAGTCGTTGAAGCATTGCTCGAAATCATCAAACAAGCATTGGAAGACGGTGATGATGTTCTGATCAGCGGATTCGGAAAGTTTTGTGTCAACGACAAAGCCAGAAGGCGGGGCAGAAATCCTGCAACAGGCGAAGACATGATGCTGGATCAGCGAAGAGTTGTTACCTTCCGGTGTTCTTCGGTATTAAGAGATAAGATCAACTCGTGATTATGGCGGACTTCAGTTCATTCCCCGATAACTATTTAGAGTTTTTCAGATTGCTGTTCATCAAAACCGGCGGTAACCTCCAAAAACAGGTTTCCATGCATGAAATCGGCAATGAGGTCGGAATGGATAAATCGGCCTCAAAAACGGTTGCGGAAGAGTTGATGAGTATTGGACTGATAGACATACGAACACTTTCCGGCGGTATCGGCCTGACGGAGGAAGGCCTCTTTGAAGCACAAAACCGTTTTCCCGACATTGCCGGCATCAGCACCGTGATAAAGCTGGGAAGTCATCCTGTTGTTGGTGAAAAAACCGGTGCCGCCATAACGGAAATCCTCAACCACCTGAAACCCCAGATTGGAAAACTCGGTTTGGCTTATAACGAACTGACGGAGTTGATTGCCGATATTCAAACACTCGATGCACAAATGCAATCCCCTCGGCCCAAAACAATCATTGTTCGGGAGTGTTTCCGATCCATACAGCCATTGATCAGCCGCACCGACGAAAGTGAAATCCAGACTCGCATCAAATCCTTTCTATCAGAATGAGCCTGAACCCGTACGAACAGTCGAATAAATCGTCCAACCCCCAACAATCAGAAAAGATATTCCAGAGCAGTTTATTGCTGAAAATCATCTTATACTGCGAAAGGGCATAATCCTTACTTTCCTTATGCTCCCTCTCCCAGCGGGGGAGGGTTGGGGTGGGGGTTCAAATAGTTAAGAGTTATGCCCGTTCGCAGTATAAATCCATGACTGCATTACAATGCCCTGAGATGCTCTGGCCTCAGAGCGATTTTGCCTGTCAATGCCTGATCGATCAACAACAATGTCGCCTCTTTTTCAGCCGGCATTCGCGCCCGAATAGGCAGATAATTGGATGCATGATTGGCATGAAAAAGCCCGCGCGTCAGATGGGTGGCCGCGATCATGGTTCTGAGTTCCTGAAGTGTTTCATCCGGTTCGATCAACATGAAACGGCCGGCTTTGTAGTCGTCATAAAGCGGAGTTCCGGGAATCAGCATCAGACTGAGCGCACCGACATATTCCGGATCTATGGCCGTCAAGACCCTGCCCGTTTCCACGGCATGAATCTGAGAACGCTGCCGACCGGCAATGCCGAGAAGCACCGTCATGGACAGTTTGAATCCGGCCTGCCGGGCTTTTTGTCCCATCTGGATCATTTCCTCGGACATTGCCCCTTTTTGAATGGCCTTCAGGGTATCGTCATCCCCACTTTCAAGCCCCATATACAGAATGCCCAACCCTAAAGACCGGAGCGTTTCCAGTTCCTGAGATGTTTTCAGTTTCAGGCTTTTGGCATTTGCATAGGCCCCGACACGGGTCACCCAAGGGAGTTGTCTTTTGATATCCGATAATATGGCTGCTAGTCGCTTCTGCGGAATGATCAGCGCATCCCCGTCACACAAAAACAGCCGGCGCTGGCGCTGGCAATATTTTTCGGCAAAGGCGATGTCCGCCTGAATGATATCATCGGTTTTTATCCGGAACCGCTCGCCCTGATACGTTCCGCAAAATGTACACTTGTTGCGGGAACACCCTACCGTCACCTGAAGCAGGATGCTGTTGGCCTCACTGGGAGGCCGGATGATCATTCCTTCGTAATGCATTGTAAATCCTTTAATTTAGTCAAACGGGTGATTCATGACGGCAAAAATGAAAGGCAAGTGATTGCATAAAATATCTTTCGGGTCAAGCATGAATTCATGCATAATGAAGGGCCAACCATCACACACTTGCCATCAAGCCAAATAACACCGAACTTCATGTCGATGTCCGACAGATGCCAGGACAGGTGTTGAGGCATTGCAAATGGGGATGGCGATGGAACATCTGTTCTGAAACCGGCACCCTTCAGGAAGATCATCGAGTGACGGAACCATGCCGGCAATGATCGGCAGCGTTTTTTTTCCGGGAGTTTCAAGGCGGGGAATGGATTCCAGAAGCCCTCTGGTGTAAGGATGTCTTGGATTATCAAATAGCTCATTCACCGGAGCCGACTCCACAACGGTTCCTGCATACATCACGATCACATCATCACAGATATCCGCGATGACCCCCAGATCATGGGTGATGAAAATCATGGCCATGTCGTTTTCCTGTTGAAGCTGCGTCATGAGATCGAGAATCTGCGCCTGAATCGTTACATCCAGGGCTGTTGTGGGTTCATCGGCAATCAGGATATCCGGCTGAACCGCCAGGGCCATGGCAATCATCACCCGCTGGCGCATCCCGCCGGAAATCTGATGGGGATATTCTTCATACCGCCGATCTGGATCCGGAATTCCCACCCTGGCCAGCATTTCGATCGATTTATTCCGGATTTGATGATCATTCTCCATGCCATCATGAAGTCGGAAGACCTCATCGATCTGACGGCCAATCCGGTGTACCGGATTCAAGGCCGTCATCGGCTCCTGAAAAATCATGGAAATATGGCGGCCGCGCAAGGTACGCATGTCTTTCGGAGAAATCTGAAGAATATCCGTTCCCCGATACAGGATGCGGCCATCCAGAATTTTTCCTGCCGGCTGGGGCAGCAAGCGCATGACAGACAAAGCGGTTACACTTTTTCCGCAACCGGATTCACCTACGATTCCGAGCGTTTTCCCAAGATGGACTTGAAAGGATACATCCGCCACGACGCAAATTCTTCCAGCATCGGTATCGAATCCCGACGTTAGATGGTGAACCTCGAGTACCGCATGATCGGTCATCGTGAATTTTCCTGCGGTTTTTTCAGATATGTCCTGTCGATACGGGTCACCGGATCGAATGTCCGATCCGATTTCATGGCATCCACCGTCTCGTCATGAAGTTTTTTGTCATACCAGAACATCCCGCCGGTGGCACTGTTGAAAGGATCGAACAAACTGACGGAATGCCGCGTTCCCGGCGGATCCGGCAGCTGCCACCAGCGCCAGCAGGCTTCCCGGGCATACGGCACCATGAAGGTCGGAACAAATATGCCGATGGCATGAATTTTCCGCTGGATCTCCAGAGACAGACGAATCCGCTCCTTCTCGTCCAGAGAATTGCGATAGGCATCGATCAAAGTATCCATTTCCGGATCATCCGTATTGGTGATGTTGTTGGTTTGCGGCTTGTGGGCATTGATGGAATGAAAATGTTCCCAGTATTGAGGCCTCAAGGACGTACTCCACCCCATCCAGGCGACATCGAAATTCTTTTCCAGAAATTTCTTGAATGCAGCGGTCGGATCACTCTGCTGCAATACAAGTTCAATGCCAGCTTTTTTGGCTTCTTCTTTGAGGACCACCAGCCGCGGCGTGTGTTCTTCGAAACCATAGGTCACTTCAACCGAAAAGCGGTTGCCCGATTTCTCCCAAATGCCGTCCGCCCCCCGCCGCCAGCCCGAAGCATTCATGTATTGATCCACTTTCGCCAGATCGAATCGTCTGGCGCGGATGGTATCGTCGGTATAAGGGCCATAGCCCATAAATGCCTGTTCCAGACGGAAATAATCTCCACGCAACACCTGATCGATCACTTTTTCGATATTCATGGCATGGCTGAATGCATAGCGAACGTTCCGATCCTTGAAAATCTCCCTGTCCTGGTTCAGCCACATGCCCATGGCCGACTGCTGCGTATCGTTGAAAAACCAGATCCGCTGGGTGTACCCTTTTTCAAAAATGGGGATCTGTGTTTTGTCATGCCAGTATTTGGGAATGGTCAATCCAAAAACATCGATCTTCGCTTTTTTGAAATACTCCCAGAGCATGTTGAAATCCCGCACCACCGTGTAGTGAACCCGATCCACATTGAAGCGATTCTTGAAGTATTTCAAGTCCTGTGCCCACCAGTCTTTCTTGCGTTTGAACCGGATATATTTTCCGGTTTGAAAATCGTCGATCTGATAAGGCCCCGTATTGGGTACAACTTTCCAGTTGTAACGGGCCACGAAATCCGATGTGAGCGCTCCATAAAAATGCCGCGGCGTGGGAGTGATTCCCAGCTTCAGATGCAGATCCGGCTCGGCCTTGGTTCCCACCACAGCGATCGTATGATCGTCAAAAACAATGACGCTGTCGATTTCCTGGGTGAAATAATCATTGTACCAGGGGGCCACGATGTGAGAAGAGCGCATGAATTCCAGCGTGAACGCATAGTCGGGCCCGGTCACGGGTTTTCCGTCCGACCATCTGGCATGCGGGTTCAGCTTGAAATACATGGTCTTTTTATCTTTACCGAACGCCCAGTGTGTGGCAAGTTCGGGAATGATGTTCAAGGTGTTGGGATGAATGTTGATCAAACTGAGATCGTTATCCAGGATGGCACTCCGGAAGCTGCCGTTGGAATCCGGCCCGACGGTTCTGAATGTCATCGGAAAACTCAAAATGGCCGTGTTCAGCGTGCCCCCCTTGACCGCATCCGGAGAAGCATAAACCGGATCCGATTCGTTGGTCAGCCACGCAATATCGTCCGGCAGATTTGGACCGGCGTATGCCGGCCATGACAGGATCATCACAATCATCATCCCGGCAAAAAACAACAGCCGTTTTTGCATTGCCATCCCCTTTCGCATTGAAAAAATTACCAACTGCCCTACTCGTAGGTACTGTGCCGTTTCGGATCGAATGCCTCCCGAACCGCCTCGCCAATGAACGTCACCAGGATCAGGGTCAGAATCATCGCACCGATCACCGAACCCACGATCCACCAGGCATCCATGTTATCCCATCCCTGCTGAAGCAACTCCCCCCAGCTTGGCGTAGGCGGCGCCAGCCCGAAGCCCAGATAATCCAGAGAGGTCAGCGCCACGATCCCTCCGGAAACGGAAAACGGCATATAAGTGACGATCACCGAAACGGTATTGGGAATAATATGTTTGAAAATAATTCGAAAATCCGATGCCCCCAGCGCTTTTGCCGCCAGAACATATTCCCGTGCCCGTTCTTTGTATGTTACGGTGCGAAGGGTCCACGTCAGACTGGTCCATCCAAAAAAAACCATGATCAGAACCAGCAGAAAAAAATTCGGCACCACAATCGATGAGATGATAATGATGACATAAAGAAAAGGAATATTTGACCATATCTCGATAATCCTTTGAAATAAGAGATCAAATTTTCCTCCCCAGTATCCCATCGCACACCCTACCGTTACCCCAACCAGGTAATTGACGGTAAGGAGTGTCAGCGAAAAGAAAATGGCGATACGAAAACCATAGACCAGGCGGGCGACAATATCCCTGGCCGATGTATCCGTACCGAGAAAATGATTGTCTTTGAAGGAAGGCGGAAACGGCGGATATCCATCCGTCCGAAGATCGTTTTCAAATGGATTGAAAGGAACCAGGGGCATCCATACCCAGTCGGCCCCCCCTCGGGTCTGAAATTTCCGGGAGAGTTCCCGATAATTGGTTTCATATGGATAATCGAGGCCGAAATTCGTTCCGGGAATCATCGCAGCGTATATCGGAAAAAAATAATGGCCCTGATAATGGACGATCAGCGCCCGGCTGTTAATTAGAATCTCGGCAAACAAGGATATCAATATCAGGGCCACAAAAAAAATAAACGCATAATATCCGCGCCTGATGGACTTGAATCGCTGAAGTTTTTTCCTGGTGAGCGGACTGAGAGTCATGGTGGAACTTCCTTATCGACCGGAACTGAACTGAACCCGGGGATCCACCAGCGCCACACAGAAATCGGAGAGAATATTGCCAAGCATGAAAAGCAGCGAGGATATCACGAGAATTCCCATGACCACCGGATAATCGCGGTCAATGATGGATTCATATCCCAACAACCCCATTCCGTTGATGTTGAATACTTTTTCAATGAGAAAAGACCCGCTCAGGATAATGGACAGATTGTCTCCGAATGTTGTGGCAACGGGAATCAGGCTGTTGCGCAGCGCATGCCGGAACACGGCCTGCTTGAAGGAAAGCCCTTTGGCAATGGCGGTTCGAACATAGTCCGCGGACAGATTATCCATCAGCGCATTTTTCATCAGAAGGGTCAAGACCGAAAAAGACCCAAGC
>CAYQKZ010000197.1:0-6611 GCA_964418135.1 uncultured Desulfobacterales bacterium | reverse complement strand
GGGAAGTGGATCTGTCCGCCATGCAGGCCAAAATTCAGTCCAATGTCCGGGATGAAATCGCCAAGAGCCAGCGGGATTATTTCTTGAGGGAACAGGTCCGGGCCATCCACAAAGAACTGGGCGAAAGCGATGAAAAAGCGCTGGAAATCGAAGAGTATCAGAAAAAAATCAAACGCGCCAAAATGACCAAAGAGGCCGAGGAGGAAGCGCTGAAGCAGTTGAAGCGGCTGGAGCAAATGCACCCGGACTCCGCCGAATCTTCGATTGTGCGGACGTATCTGGACTGGCTGGTGGAAATGCCCTGGAGCAAATCTTCCAAAGACATCATCAACATCAAGGATGCCAATAAAGTTCTGGACACCGACCATTACGGCCTGAAAAAAATCAAGGAACGGATTCTCGAATACCTGAGCGTTCGCAAACTCAATCCCAAAATGAAGGGGCCGATCCTCTGCTTCGTCGGGCCCCCAGGTGTCGGAAAAACTTCTTTGGGCCGGGCGATCGCCAAAGCCATGAGCCGGAAATTCTTTCGGATTTCTCTGGGCGGCATCCGGGATGAGGCTGAAATCAGAGGGCACCGCCGCACGTATATCGGCGCCCTTCCCGGCCGGATTCTCCAAGGCCTCAAGCAATGCGGCACCAACAATCCGGTTTTCATGATGGATGAAATCGACAAGCTCGGGTCCGACTTCCGCGGCGATCCGTCATCGGCGCTTCTCGAAGCTCTGGATCCCGAGCAGAACGCCGCTTTCAGCGATCACTATCTGAATCTGCCCTTCGATCTGTCGAAGGTCATGTTCGTCCTGACCGCCAACATGACCGACACCATTCCATCCGCACTTCTGGACCGGATGGAAATCATCATGCTGTCTGGCTATACCGAAGAGGAAAAGACCGTTATCGCTGAAAAATATCTGCTTCCCCGCCAATTGAAAGAAAACGGTATCAAACCCAAGGATCTTCAAATCAGTCCGGTAGCCCTTCAGCAGATCATCTCGGAGTATACATCGGAATCCGGAGTCCGGAATCTGGAGCGGGAAATCGGCACCATTTGTCGGAAAGTGGCCAAGAAACTGGCAGAGGATCAAAAAAGCCCCTTCACCATTACCAAGAACAATTTACACAAATATTTAGGCATTCCCAAATACATCACGGAAATGGATCAGGAAGAAAGTCAGCCGGGACTGTGTACGGGCCTGGCATGGACCCAGGTGGGCGGAGAAGTGCTTTACGTCGAAGCTTCTCTGATCGGTGGCAAAGGTGAAATGATCCTGACCGGCCAAATGGGGGATGTCATGCAGGAATCCGCTCGGGCGGCCATGAGTTATGCCCGCAGCAAACTGTCCGAATTCGGTGTCGAGGAAAATGTATTCGAAAATCAGGATGTCCATATTCATGTGCCATCGGGGGCAACGCCCAAAGACGGTCCGTCGGCTGGCATTGCCATGGCAACGGCCCTGATTTCCGTTCTGTCCAACAAACCGGTGAACAAATACGTGGCCATGACCGGAGAAATCACGTTGAGAGGCAGGGTGCTGCCGATCGGTGGGCTCAAGGAAAAATCACTGGGTGCGATGCGGGCTGGTATCAAGACCATCGTGATTCCGGAAAAAAACAAACGGGACCTGGATGAAATTCCGCTTTACGTCAAAAAGAAAATCCATTTCATTCCGGTCAAAAACATGTCCGAAGTTCTGGATATTGCGTTCAAACCCGATGGTGAATGATGCGGATTCTGGCGGTCGACACATCCACCCGCAGTTGCAGTGTGGCCATCGTGGATGGATGCGACCTGCTGGCCGAAATCACATCCGGAAACGGCCATACCCATTCCCGACATTTAATGGCTATGATCGATTCTGCACTGAACATGGCCGACACGAATCTTGATCAACTGGACGGCCTGGCCTTTACCAGCGGTCCCGGCTCTTTTACGGGACTTCGAATCGGTATCAGCACGATTCTGGGGCTGGCAACCGCCATGCATAAACCCATCGTGGGGATATCGGGTCTGGATGCCCTGGCCCTTCAGGCGGCGGTTCCGGATATGACGATATGCCCCCTGATCGACGGCAGACGAAACGAAGTCTATTTTGCGCATTACCGATGGGAAGACGGGAACCTGATCCAGGTGGCTGCCGAACAAGTGATGCCGCCCAGGCAGGCACTAATCGGCCTGGATCCGCCAGTTCTGTTTGCAGGAAACGGTGCACTGCTCTATCAGGAGTTGATCCGGGAATGTCTTGGAGATAGTGCCCGTTTTGCACTGAATTGCCGGCATACCCTCCGGGCCTCGACAATTGCATGGATCGGCATGAAACGCTTTGAAATCGGCGATGTGGATGATATATATCGTTTTGAGCCCATGTATATTCGAAGACCCGACGCCAAAATACCGGCGCCGTTCATCCCCCAGAAAGAACGACCATGAAAGAACTCATAGACCTTACAAAAGATATGATCCGGTTTCCATCCGTACAGAACCGGCCGGATCAGCTTCATGCCTGTGCCGATTTTATCGCGGATTATCTGAAATCTTCCGGCATTTTTTTTCAGAAATCTGTTTTCAACAACATCCCTTCCTTTATCGTTCTGCCCGATAACCGGTTTGCACCGGTGGTGCTGATGAGCCATTTTGACGTGGTGGACGGTGCCGAGAACCTGTTTTCGCCCTGGGAGGAAAACGGCTGCCTGTTCGGCAGGGGAAGCATCGACGACAAATACGCCGTTGCCCTGTCGCTGGTGCTGTTGAAAAACCATATCAACAAACTCCGCTCTGTGGGAAAGAACCAGAACGCTCTGCCCTTTGGCATCGTCTTGACCGGAGATGAAGAAATCGGGGGCGGAAACGGTGCCCAAAAAGTCCTCCATGAATTCAAAACCGATTTTTGCATTGCGCTGGACGGCGGCAATCTTCAAAAAATCGTCACCAAGGAAAAAGGTATTCTGCGATTGAAGCTGACAGCCGGCGGCAAATCCGCCCACGGCGCCCGGCCCTGGCTGGGAGAAAACGCCATCGATCGGTTCATCTCAGACTATGGGCGGATCAAATCTTTTTTTCCTGAAACGGATCCGGATCACTGGCATCGGACCCTCAATCTCGGTATCCTGCAAGCCGGCAGCGTCATTAACCAGGTCCCGGATGCCGCTGAGGCTTTTTTCGACATCCGCTATACCGAACACGATGATATCGAGGCTCTGGTAAAAGACCTTCGTGCGGCCATCAAGAGTGAGATTCATGTGGTATCCACCGCACCCATGTTTTCGGGGGGGAATTCTCCCTATCTCGACAAACTCCTGACGTTTTGCCCGTCCACCCGGCTCGGATGCGAACACGGGGCCAGCGACGCCCGCCATCTGGCCGATCACGGCATTCCGGGAATCGTCTGGGGAGCAAACGGAGAAATGAGCCAGCATGCAGAAGACGAACACATCGCCATCGACAGTTTCATTGCCCTGTACGATATTCTGGATCAATTTTTGACCGCAATCGGGAATTCATGACATGATACAGTTAATTCGCGGATTCAAAGACATTCTGCCTGGAGAGGTCGAACTCTGGCAGTTCATCGAAAAACAAACTTCATCCCTGTTCGAGACGTTCGGTTTTCGGGATATCCGGATCCCCGTCATGGAACGCACCGAGCTTTTTTCCCGCAGCATCGGCGAAGAAACGGACATCGTCGAAAAGGAAATGTACACGTTTGCCGATCGGAAAGGGGAAATGATCACCTTAAGACCCGAAGCCACGGCATCCATTGTACGTGCTTACATCCAGCACCGCCTTTATACTGCCGATCCGGTTCAAAAACTCTACACCATCGGTCCGATGTTTCGGCGGGAGCGGCCCCAGAAAGGTCGGTACCGGCAGTTTTATCAGATCGATGCCGAAGTGTTCGGCGTGTCTTCCCCGCTGATCGACGCCCA
Organism: uncultured Desulfobacterales bacterium; assembly: GCA_964418135.1. Lineage (GTDB taxonomy): Bacteria > Desulfobacterota > Desulfobacteria > Desulfobacterales > Desulfatirhabdiaceae > RAAP-1. The sequence continues at coordinate 2,684 of CAYQKZ010000197.1, read as the reverse complement.
GATCATGTTCATGCTGACAACACTGTTTACCCGGCTGTCTGTATCGAACTGCACCGCCAAAATCAATTCCCTGGGATGTCCGAACTGCCGTCCGGCATTCACCGCGGGCCTGGCCGGCCTGTTATCGGAAAAAGCGGAAACACTCTGCGAAGACTGCTCCCGCCGCAGCACCCGAAACCCCCTGCGGGTGCTGGACTGCAAGGTTCCCGCATGCCGCGAAGCCATGGTCGATGCGCCTTCGATCCTGGATTACCTGTGTTCGGACTGCCGCAGTCATTTTGATTCGGTCATGCAGCACTTAACACTTCTGGGGGTTTCGTTCGAACTCGACAAGCGTCTGGTACGAGGGCTGGATTATTACACGCGAACCGCTTTCGAAATTCAAACGTCGCTGCTGGGGGCACAGAGCGCCATTGCCGGCGGCGGTCGATACGACGGCCTGGTCAAGGCCCTTGGCGGTCCTGACATACCGGCTATCGGCTTTGCCATCGGTGTGGATCGGCTGGCGGAAATCGCCGCTCAGCATCATCCCGATCTAACCCAAAAACCAAAACTCTTCATCGCCGCTCTGGGAGGTGCCAGTCAGACCCTGGCTTTCGAATGGGTCAGCCGATTGGCCGCGGCCGGAATTCATGCCGAAATGGATATGTCCGGCCGAAGTCTGAAAAGCCAGATGAAACAGGCGGATCGGATCGGAGCCGATCATGTATTGATCTCCGGCGACACCGAGCTTGAAAACAGGCAGGTGCTTCTGCGCGACATGATTACCAAAGAACAGACCCCGCTTCCGGTTAAAGACATTGTCGAAGCATTGCGAAATCGGTTTGCATGAAATTTATCAAGTTCGGACGCCCTTCTCCTATGAGATAAATTCGTTGTCCATCATAGGTGTAAAGGCATCCGGAAACCTTTTTTCGTGTTTTTCGTGGTTCAATCATTTTTTTCATGGAATATTTTCAAAAGGAGTCCCCATTGTCTGATAAACTGCAATTAGATTTCCTGGGCGATATGCGTCGTACCCATTCCTGTAATCAACTGGGTATCGAAGATATGGGCCGGGAAGTGATTCTGGCCGGTTGGGTCCTTCGTCGCCGGGATCACGGCGGCGTGATTTTTGTGGATCTTCGGGATCGGGAAGGTATAACTCAGGTGGTTTTCAATCCGGAAGTGGATGAGGCCGTTCATCAAAAGGCCCATGAAATCCGCAGCGAGTATGTGCTGGCCGTTCGCGGCAAGGTTGAAAAACGGCCCGAAGGCATGACCAATTCCAATCTGGCAACCGGTGACATCGAAATCCTGGTAACCGAACTCAGAATCCTGAATGCTGCCAAAACTCCGCCCTTCATGATCGAGGATGATGTGGAGGTGTCCGAATCCCTCCGGCTGAAATTCCGTCATCTGGATCTCAGGCGGCCCCAGCTTCAGCAAAACATCATCCGCCGGCACAAAGCATCGGTGTCGGTTCGCAATTACCTGGTGAACAACGGCTTTCTTGAAATCGAAACCCCGGTGCTGACCCGCAGCACGCCGGAAGGCGCTAGAGACTACCTCGTTCCCAGCCGGGTGAATCCGGGCAATTTTTACGCCCTGCCTCAATCTCCTCAGCTCTTCAAGCAGTTGCTGATGATCTCCGGATTCGATCGCTATTACCAGATCGTCCGGTGCTTCCGGGATGAAGATTTACGGGCCGACCGCCAGCCGGAATTCACCCAGATCGATATGGAAATGTCTTTTGTTGGCGAAGAAGATGTCATGGCCGTTGCCGAAGGGCTGATGGCCGCGCTGTTCAAGGATGTTCTGAATCAGACCCTGGTCACCCCCTTTCCGCGTCTCAGCTACGACGAGGCCATGGCCCGGTATGGTCTCGACAAGCCGGATGTGCGATTCGGGCTCGAACTGAAGGAAGTCTCGGATATCGTGGCCGGATCGGATTTCAAGGTTTTTGCAGACAGCGTCAAAAAAGGCGGAATGGTCAAGGCCCTGAACGCCAAGGGATGTATGGACTTTTCCCGAAAAGAAATCGATGACCTGACAGCCCTGGCTGCGGTATATCAGGCCAGGGGGCTTGCCTATATCAAAGTTCGGGAAGATGGATGGCAGTCCCCCATCGTCAAGTTCTTTACCGAAGACGAAAAAAATGCACTGGCGCAGCGGCTGGACATGCAGGTCGGAGACCTTGTATTTTTTGTAGCGGATAAAACCAAAATCGTCAACGAGGCCCTCGGACATCTGCGCAATCATCTGGGGAAACGGCTGAATCTGATAAACGAAGCGGAATTCGCCTTTTTATGGGCCACCCGCTTTCCTATGCTGGAATACGATGACACCGAAAAACGCTATCAGGCCATGCACCATCCTTTTACCTCTCCGCTGGAGGAAGATTACGACCGGCTTCAGGATGCGCCCCTTTCGGTCCGGTCCCGGGCCTACGATCTGGTGCTGAACGGATCTGAAATCGGCGGTGGATCCATTCGTATCCACCAAAAAGAGCTTCAAGAAAAAGTTTTTGCCGCCCTTGGCATGGAACCGGAAAGCTACGAGGAAAAATTCGGATTTCTGCTCTCTGCCCTCGAATCCGGCGCTCCGCCCCATGGCGGTATCGCCTTCGGGTTCGACCGCCTGGTGATGATGCTCTGCGGCCAGCCTTCCATCCGGGATGTCATTGCCTTTCCCAAAACCCAGAA
>CAYQKZ010000196.1:0-6639 GCA_964418135.1 uncultured Desulfobacterales bacterium | reverse complement strand
GTAAAATCAAGGAGCCGAAATATGAACCCGAGCGGCTCCTGCAGAAGCCGGAAGTCAGTCGCTGGATTCAAAGAACCGGAGATCAGATTCTTTCGAACTGGCAGCAGCGGGATAAATTCAGATCACATGCGCTGGAAAGCCAGCAGGTTGCCGAACGTACCCGCAGCATTTTTTACGATACCGACAATATCACAGAGAAGCAGGCTGAAACCTTGAAGGTCTGTTCCGATTGCAGCGGTGTTCTCAAGATCGATTCTTCGACAGACAACGGACGGCGGATTCTGGCAGTTCATATTCCCACCCGTGCATGCAGGCACTGCAAGGAATTGGGCTATCAGTGGTGTGACGCAGCGGACAAAAAGAAGTATCAGGCGATCTATCTTCAGGACAGGCCGGAAGATACCTTCATCAAGAAGGAAGGGGGCTGAAAAGCACTTTACCCATCGGGTTTTTCTATTTTTTTCGTATGCGTTGGAATCTTTGCAACATACACCTGCCAATCATCTCCAGACATCGGGGATACACCGGGGCAAACAGTGTTGTCGTCGTCGATCCCGGCATGGTCATATCTTCCAGGACAACTCTCCACAGATATTCGGTCTCAGCTCCGCCCGAAGAATAACTGGGCATGTTTCTCATTCATTACACAATCATTCAATACAGGAAGAGGAAATGACAGTCCAAACCAACAGCCGAACGCTGATTTACACTGGCAGAGTGTTTAATCTGCATCAGGAAGCCGTAACACTTCCCAATGGCACAGCCATCAAGCTCGACGTGATCCGTCACCCCGGAGCAGCGGCCATTGTCCCATTGACCCGGAATCAGACCGTGATTATGATTCAGCAATACCGCCATGCCGTCGGCGGAACCATCTGGGAAATTCCGGCCGGAACACTGGATGACAATGAACCTCCCCTGGCCTGTGCCCAAAGGGAATTGACCGAAGAAACCGGGTATATCGCATCCACCTGGCAGAATCTGGGAGAAATCACGCCGGTGCCGGGATATTCCGATGAGCGGATTCAGATTTTTCTGGCAACGGAGTTGACGATTTCTTCACAGAATCTGGACCCGGATGAAGTATTGAACGTCCGGGAAGTCGCTTTTTCCGAAGCTCTGGATATGATCATCCAGGGAACCATTCAAGATGCCAAGACCATTTGCGGACTGTTTATGACCCAAACCTGGCTGAAGCAGCATCCTGTGAGATAACGAAACATGCCCCTGACCAAGAAACGAGACCATCTGAATCTCCTCTGCAATATCGGGGACCTTGCCGCTCTGCTGACCGGCAGCAGCAATATCGAGAATTTTCTGCAGCGAACGGCGGTTATGGTTTCCCGCCATCTCGAGGCAGAGGTTTGTTCCATCTACCTTTTTGATGATTCGTCCCGCGAGCTTGTTTTAAAGGCAACAATCGGCCTCAATCCCGAAGCCGTCAATCATGTTCGCATGCGGGTGGGAGAAGGGCTGGTCGGTTACACCCTGATCAAACAGCAGCCGATATGCGAGGGATCGGCCAGCAGAAATCCCCAGTTCAAGTATTTCGAGGAATCCGGTGAAGACCGGTTTGAAAGTTTTTTGTCTGTTCCAATTTCAAGAGGGATCGAAAACATCGGGGTACTGGTGGTTCAGCACGAGAAACGGGATTATTTTGACGATATGGATGTGATGGCTTTGAGAGCTGCTGCATCACAACTGGCAGGCGCGATTGAAAACGCCAGGCTGCTGATGAGCATGAATGACGCCTCCCCCCTGACCGTCCATCCAGTTGTTCTCGAACAGCTCAAATTCGTTCGGGGGGAAAGTGGATGCAGCGGTTTTGCCAGAGCCCCATCGACTGTTTTCGGAAAAAGCCACGACTGGCTGCATTCCGAAGCTTCGGAATCCGAAGCCAATTATACACTGAAGCATTTTTATCGGGCCATTCAGTTAACGACGGATCAGCTCCAGGATCTGCAGTCCCGTGTTGCCGAACGACTTCCGGAAAGCGCTTCCCTGATTTTTACAGCACATTTCATGATCCTCAAAGACGAGCGCTTCATTCAGGAAATTCTCCGGCACATCGAAAAAGGGGTTTCTCCGCCCGAAGCTGTCCGGATCGTCGCGAGACATTACATTACCCTTTTCTCTTCCAGTCCTTATATGTATCTGCGTGAAAAAGTCAACGACATGGAAGATCTGACAGGTCGTATTCTGGCCAATTTTCAGATTCGTGACATGGCGCCTTCGCTGCAATGCAAAGGCCGGATCGTGATCGCCCGAGAACTGTATCCTTCCGATATTCTCAAACTGGCTTCCGAAGAAGTCGCCGGAATCATCCTGGTCAGCGGGGGGGTTACCTCTCATGTTGCCATTCTTGCCAGATCCATGCAAATCCCCCTGATCATCGCCGATCGGCCGGAACTGTTGACGCTTCCGGAAGAAACACAGGTGCTGATGGATGCGGATATCGGCAATATTTACGTCAATCCTTCCGAAAAAGTGACCCGTCAGTTCGAAAGCCGAAATCTGGCCAGAGCGGCTACATCCCGGCTGGCCGATACCATGATGCCGACAACCGCAACGCGGGATGGGCACCGGATTCATCTTCTGGCCAATATCAATCTCCTGAGCGAACTGCCCCTTGCCAAAAACCTCCAGGCGGAAGGCATCGGGCTGTATCGCTCCGAATTTCCGTTTTTGATTCGCAACAATTTTCCGTCGGAACAGGAGCAATACCCGATTTATAAACGTCTGTTCGATGAAATGCCGGATAAACCCATCACGTTCCGCACCCTGGATGTCGGCGGAGACAAAATACTCGTTTATTCGGATGCCGCCGGTGAGTCCAACCCGGAACTCGGACTCCGGTCGATTCGATTTTCCCTGAAAAATCCGGATATTTTCGAACAGCAGATCAAAGCCGTCCTGCGGGCGGGCGCCCATGCCCCCAGCCTGCGGATCATGTTTCCCATGATCTCATCGGTGGATGATTTCCAGACGGCCCGATGTCTGGTTCATGATTGCATCGATGACTTGCAGCGGCAGGACCTGCCGCATCATTCAGCCCCTGAAATCGGATTGATGATCGAACTCCCATCGGTCATGGAAATCATGGACGAATTGGCCGAAGCCGCGGATTTTATCTCTATCGGCACGAACGATTTCGTTCAGTATATGCTGGCAGTGGATCGCACCAACGAAAAAGTTGCCGACTATTACCAGCCGTGGCATCCATCCGTTCTGCGGAGCCTTGCCAAAATTGTCGGCATCGCCGCCCGATGGAACAAGGATATTTCAGTCTGTGGTGAAATGGCGCATGAACCCGAATATATTCCTTTTTTTCTGGGAATCGGCCTGCGGAATCTCAGTGTCGATCCGCAGTTTCTCCCCCCGGTGCAGCAAACGATCCGGCAACTGACGATGACAGACGCCACGGCCTATGCGCAGAGACTTCTGTCGGAATCCTCCTTGAAAAAGAACCGTGAAATCATGGACAGATATCTGGCATCCACCATCGAAAACGAACATCCGTCACCATTTCCGGAGCCCCTGCCCGATTCGGAAGCAACCTCACCGCAGGATCTTTCGTAGCGATTCAAACCCATCCGGCGAATAATCAAGCGATCCATACAGGTCTTTTTATGTCACCACTTTCGGATGCACATTTCGTTTTTTTGGATAAACAGGGAAAACGCTGGCCGAAGCTTCGACTTTTCATGTTGATTTCAGGCGTTGTTCTTTTCCTGTGTTCCATCGTGTTTGTGCAGTCTCTTTTTGTCATCACGAAGCTTACGCTTCCGCGATCCATTCAGCAATTGAAAGAAAGGCTCACTGTACTTGAAAAAAAGGAAACGCTGCTTCAAGCATTGTCATCCAAACCATTATGGCTGGAATTCAAACGGGCCGTACAGCCTGAAACTTACAAAGCCATGGCTTCGACAGCTCAGCACCCGCCAACGAAAAATGCCCATCGGAAAATTCGTCTCGGATATTATGCGGGATGGAATCCCGACAGCATCCTGTCGCTGCGGGCGCATGCCGATCAATTGACCCATGTCTGTACCGAATGGCTGACCATGACAGATGGAACCGGAACGCTGACGGTAAAACCAGACCCGGATATTCAGGCGCTGGCCCGCCAGAAAGGAATCCTCCTTCTGCCGATTCTGAACAATCTCGCTGGAGACATCTGGCAGCCCGAAGCTGTGGAAGGTGTTGCCAACGGCCCGGATGACAGGCGGGACCGATTTATTTCAGAGCTGATCGATCAACTCGAAAAGGCCGATGCCGATGGGGTTGTCGTGGACTGGGGTCAGGTGGATTCCACGTATCGGCAGAACATCACCCGATTGATTCAAAAAATGGCGGCGGCCCTTCACGCAGAGCGGAAGGAACTCTGGCTGCGGATCCCCATGGGGCGCGAATTGAAACTTTTCGATCTGGATACACTTTCTGTGGATGTGGACCGGTTTATCGCCACGCTTCATGACGAGAATTCCGAATCGGACCCCCCGGGTCCGATTGCGTCCCAGAACTGGTTCGACGGTTGGCTGCACACGGTTATCGCCTATGGCAAACCGTCTCAATGGATCGTGGAAATGGGATCATACGGCTATGACTGGTCGGCCGATGAGAAAAAGGCCGAAACCATCAGCTTTTCAGACGTCATGACTCGTGCCGGCCGATCCGGGCTTCAGACGAGCGAAGTCAAGAGCCCGCTGTACAACCCCAGTTTTTCCTATATGGATGCCGGAATCGAGCATACGGTATGGTTTCTCGATGTGGCCACCTTTGCCAACCAGTTCAAAACGGCCCGAAGTCTGGGTGTCGGCGGAATCGGTATTTATCCATTGGGATCGGAAGATCCGGCCATCTGGACGGCACTCAGCGTAAAACCATTCGACATCACCCTGGAAACACTCGACAAAATCAGCATCCTGAAAGCGGGAGGTGCTACACATGTCGGCCTGGGAGAATTTCTGACTGTCGAAGACACGCGCTCGAACGGCACACGGCATCTGCAATTGGATTCCGCTGGAAGGGTTACGGAGACATATGTGCAGTTTCCCAGCTATCTGACGGTCAGTCATCAGGGAAAGGGAAAAGACGACGAGGTGGCCATCAGTTTCGATGATGGTCCGGATGCCGAGTGGACGCCGCAGTTCCTGGATATTCTGAAAATGAGGGGTGTTAAGGCCTCTTTTTTTGTCGTGGGCTCCGCCATGGAAGAAAATCCGGGGATTGTCCGGCGGATTGTTCAAGAAGGACATGAAATCGGCGTTCACACCTATACCCACCCCAATCTCTCGCAGATTTCGGAAGAGCGCGCCAAGATCGAGCTGAATGCTACCCAGCGTCTCATCGAAACCCTGACCGGTCGATCGACTATTCTGTTCCGTCCGCCGTACAGTGCGGATTCCAGACCTACCGGATTTTCCGAAATCATGCCGCTGAAGACGGCCCAGAACATGGGATATTTGACGGTGGCAGAGGACATCGATCCCGAAGACTGGGCCGAACCCGGCGTCGATCGAATTCTGGAACGGGTGAAACAATCCCGTCAGGAGGGAGGCAATATCGTACTCCTTCACGATGCAGGTGGCGACCGCAGCCAGACAGTTGCCGCACTTCCGCTGATTCTGGATTATCTGGAAGACCGGGGGGATCGCGTCGTTTCTTTATCCCAGCTTTTGGGTGAATCTTCGGAGGTCGTGATGCCGATCGTTCAAAAAGAGAAAATGACATTCGCCCGCGTGGTCAGCGGCGGTGGATTCCGGATTCTCCATACGGTCACCATGTTTTTATGGTCGTTCATGATTGTAGCCACTCTGCTGGTGGTACTGCGGACCCTTGCTGTCACGATATTGGCGCTGATGCAGCAACGCCGGTCGCTTCGACATTCGGCATCCGGCTTCTCCCCTTCCATCGGTGTATTGATTGCCGCATACAACGAGGAGAAAGTGATCGAAAAAACGCTGCAATCCATTTTATCCACGACATATACCGGAGACATAACGGTGTGGGTTGTCGATGACGGCTCTTCCGACCATACCGCTCGGGTTGTGGATGCTTTTTCACAAAAGGATCACCGGGTTCGTCTGATTCGTCAGGCCAATCAGGGAAAGGCCATGGCACTGCAAAACGGATTGGCGTCGATTGCAGATGACATCGTGGTCATGCTCGATGCCGACACCCGGTTCCAGCCGGAAACCCTGATGCGGCTGGTTCAACCGCTTCAAGACATGAATGTCGCTGCCGTATCCGGCCATGCCAAGGTCGGCAATCTGAGAAGTTTCATTGCCCGTTGTCAGGCACTGGAATATATCTGCGGATTCAATCTGGATCGTCGGGCCTATCATTATCTGAACTGCATCACAGTCGTTCCGGGAGCCGTCTGTGCGGTTCGCAAAATTGCCGTGTTTCAGGCCGGCGGCATCTGTACCGATACGCTGGCGGAGGATACGGATCTGACATTGAGTCTGCATCGGCAAGGATTCCGGATTGCTTATGTGTCCGATGCGCTGGCGTTCACGGAAGCCCCCGAAACCATCGCCACACTGGCCAAACAGCGGTTTCGCTGGGCGTTTGGAACCATTCAGTGCCTTTGGAAGCACCGGGACATGGTTATGAACCCCCGCTTAAAGGCATTGG
>CAYQKZ010000195.1:0-6685 GCA_964418135.1 uncultured Desulfobacterales bacterium | reverse complement strand
ACGCCAAAAGTCGCCATGTTTATCCATCCGTCGGCATTCGGTCGAGGACCGGTTGAGGATCTGCAAAAGGCAGTCGCCGCCGGTCTCAAAATGGAAATTGTCGAAGTCGTTGAACACGGCAAGGACCTTGACAATACCGCCATGCTGCAGCGCCTTCTCAGTAAGGGCGTACAATATGTCATCTCCCAGACCGTCCAGTCCCCGGTTGCCACCATGCTAAAGGATGCCAGCGGTCTTGGGCTTGTGGCAAAATCCTTTGGCGAAGCGGGAAAGATCACCTTTCTGGGCTGCCATTATACGGGTGGTAACGATCTGATTGCCCTTTCCGGACCGTCGGCAGAAAATTTCTACTGGACCACCTCCTATATCGTCACCAATGAACCAAGCCCGGGGGCAACAGCGCAGCTTGAGCTTGCCAAAAAATACAATCGTGACGAAAAGGCCGCCAATTCGCATAACTACACAAACGGCATGATGGTGGCTCAGGTTGCCACAGAGGTCATCAAACGAGCCAAGGCCACAGGCAAGGAAATCACCAAAGTAACACTTTACGAAGAACTTCAGGCAATGAACGGAGACAAGGCTTTTTCTCCAGGAACAACGGTTGGACCGGTAACCTATTCAAAAACGGATCATACGGGCGTTGATACGCTACAGTTGTACGTTGTTGGCGGGGGTGTTTTCAAGTCCGTGGGCACTCCCTTTATTCCCGTATTTGCGGAAAAGATCAAGTAACAAAGATATCATAACACTGGAGGAGACGAACGCTTTGTAAACACAATTTCCCCTCTCCTCCCGACCTCCCCCCCGCTGGGGGGAGGATGTAAAATACTTTTAATCAGACGCAAATCACATGTCAGGATCTAAAATAGCCGCCTTATGGATCAGAAAAAACCCGATAATCAACTCGAAGTCAATAACATAGAAGTCGTTTATAACGACATTGTTCAGGTGTTGCGCGGTGTCAGCATGAATGTTCCGGAAGGGCGCATCGTTGCCTTGCTTGGTACCAACGGGGCGGGGAAAACTACGACATTGCGGGCCATCAGTGGGTTGCTGAAACCGGAAAACGGCTTTATACGGGAAGGGTACATTAAATTCAGAGATAAAGACATCACCAATCTGCTGGGCACCCATGTGGTAAAGCTGGGTGCGGTACTGGTTCCTGAAGGTCGTCGGGTATTCAAGCACCTTTCGGTGGATGAAAATATCCGTGTCGGTTCCATTACCCGACGGGACGGAGCTCAGAATATTCGGGCCGATCGTGCGGTGATGTATGAGCATTTTCCACGGTTGGCCAACATCACGCACCGGATGGCCGGCTATTGCTCCGGCGGAGAACAGCAGATGATCGCCATTGCCAGAGCGTTGATGGCATCTCCGAAAATGCTCATGCTCGATGAGCCGTCCCTGGGGCTGGCGCCGCTGCTTGTTAAAGAAATCTTCGAGAACATCCAACTCATCAATAAAGAGATGAATACCACTGTGTTAGTGGTGGAACAAAATGCCAGGATCGCGTTGGGTATTTCCGATTATGCCTATATCATGGAGTCCGGCAAGATTGTTCTGGAAGGACCCTCGCAAGAACTTCAGGAAAATCCGGATGTCAGGGAATTTTATATGGGGATAACCCATGGCGGTGGAAGAAAATCTTTTAAGGAAGTCAAATCCTACAAGAGGCGCAAACGCTGGATGTAACGTCTGAAACACCTCGGAAAAGGAGGGGAGGATGAAGTTTTTAGTTGGATATAACGGCTCGGATGTGGCCAAAGCCGCGCTCTCTGTGGCACGGACCCATGCTGAAGTTTTTGGTGCGAAAGTTCTTATTGTAACTTCCATGGGGGGCGGGATGAGTGAAAAACCCGAAGACATCCGTAAAGCGGAACAAGGGCTGGCGTTTGCGGAACAATTTCTAAAAGAAAAAGAGATATCCTGTGAGATTCATCAACTGGCGCGCGGCATGTCACCCGGTGAAGATCTGGTAAGATTTGCAAATGAAAAGGGGATCGACCAGATATTTGTCGGGGTGGAGAAGAAATCGAAAACCCAAAAAATAATTGTCGGATCAACGGCGCAGTACATCATTCTAAAAGCGCCCTGCCCGGTTGTCAGCGTAAACCGCGCAACAAAGTAGCACAGTCTATTCACATATTCATGCTTTTTTAATCTTCAGTTTTTTCAGTGAACATCCGAACAAATGGTTTTTATCGGGGATGGCATTCCAGAGCCATGCCCGGAATTCAGAGATTGCGCCGTAAGTCGGGCAATTTTCTGTACCAAGGCATTCTCAATGAATGCAACCTTCCGCTTCTGGTCAAATTGCTTACCGCTCATAGCACTTTCGCCTTTTTTCTCTTTGGAGAAAGTGTTCCCTTCTTATTTTGATGAATTCTTGTTCTCATAAACAAATAGGTTGACAAGGTTTTTTATTTGGGCTAAAAAAAAGCACTTCTAATTGACTGAGCGCTCGTTCATAATTACAGGTTTCAATAAAATTTTATTTGAAATACCAATAAGTTGATGCTTTATCCCAGAAGAGTTTTTAAGATATTTATTACTATATTGCGATGAAACTTCATGCAGATATAGATAGAGCGCATTCCTGCGGAAATGGAAATCCAGACCGTTACGGATGTTGTGCATGGGGGCGCTCGATACCCGAAAAATACCGGGAAGTGTCTGCTTTGGACAAATCATCAAACTGGCTGAGTTCGTGATTGATAAAACCACAGAAAGGGAAGAACCATGACACACAACATGACGGATTACGACAAGACTTATGCAGAATTTAAATGGGAAGTGCCGGAATATTTCAATTTCGCAGGCGATGTCATCGATAAATGGGCACAGGATCCGAATAAGCTGGCAATGTATTGGGTCAATGATGACGGCGTCGAGGCCAAACGGACATTTCTGGATTTCAGCAAGGCATCCAAGAGACTCTGTAATGTACTGGCTCAGAATGGCGTCAAACGGGGCGATGTCGTAATGATCGTTCTGGGGCGTTCCATCGAATGGTGGGAAGTCTTCACGGCCTGTATCCGCATGGGCGTCGTCATCGCTCCGGGAACCACACAGTTGACCTCCAAAGATCTTGAATATCGTGTCAACACATCCAAGGCTGTCTGCTTCATTACAGACAACGGCAACGCTCCCAAGCTCGATGAAGTTGCCGACAAGTGTCCTACCCTGAAATGTAAATTGATCGTCGGCGGCAGCAGAGAAGGATGGCTGGATTACACGAAAGTTGTCGGTGCGGCATCGGATGTTTTCGAAACGGCCAAGACCGCCAAAGATGAAGAAGCTATCGTCTATTTTACGTCCGGCACGGTCGGATTCCCCAAAATGGCCCTTCATACGCACACATCTTACCCACTCGGACATCAGGTAACCGGAAAATTCTGGCTGGATCTCAAACCTGAAGACATGCACTGGAACATCAGTGACACGGGCTGGGCCAAGGCCGCCTGGAGCAGCTATTTCGGGCCATGGTTCTGCGGCGCCGCTCAGTTCGTTCATTGTACGGATCGCTTCGATCCCAAAAAAACCCTCGAACTGCTTGCCAAATATCCGGTCACGACCATGTGCGGTGCGCCGACCATTTACCGCATGCTGGTACTGCAACCCCTTTCCGATTATAAATTCCCCACCCTGCGTCACTGCGTCGGTGCCGGTGAGCCTCTGAATCCCGAGATTATCGAAGTCTGGAAAAAGGCGACCGGCTGTACCATCCGAGACGGTTACGGCCAGACTGAAACCGTATTGCTCTGTGGAAGCTTTCCATGCATCGAACCCCGGTTCGGGTCCATGGGCAAACCCACACCGGGTTTTGATCTGCAGGTCATCGACAATGACGGAAACATCGTTCCCCCGAATACCGAAGGTGATATTGCCGTCCGCGTCAAACCGACCCGGCCGCTGGGTCTTTTCAAAGAATACTGGAAAGAACCCGAACGAACCGCCAATGCGTTCAAAGGCGACTGGTATCTGACCGGAGACCGGGCTTACCGGGATGAAGACGGGTATTTCTGGTTCGTCGGTCGTGCCGACGATGTCATCCTGACCTCCGGCTATCGTATCGGGCCGTTCGAGGTGGAAAGTGCGTTGATCGAACACCCGGCTGTGGCTGAATCCGCCGTCGTTTCCAGTCCCGATGAAACCCGCGGTGAAGTCGTCAAGGCATTTGTCATTCTGGCGCCTGGATATACCGCCAGCGATGCTCTATCCAAAGAACTTCAGGAACATGTGAAAAAAGTGACAGCTCCGTACAAGTATCCCCGAAAAATCGATTTTGTCACTGCACTACCGAAAACAGTCAGCGGTAAAATCCGTCGTGTTGAGTTACGGAATGCTGAGTGGGGAAGAAAATAATTCCATTTTAAATGGGGAAGATATGGTCGTGCGGCAGGGACATCACATGTTCCCTGTCGCATCCCCTTCCCAACACACAGATTGGAGGCATCCATGGCAGAAAAAGCTCAGGCAGCCCCTGCAGCCGCAGGCGCTCTGGTTCCCAAGTGGGGACAACCCTTAACCGGTATCATTTCCTTGTCCGTTTTTACGATCATTGCCCTGATCACCTGGTATATTTTCAGTGACCCCCGTGGGCCGATCGGCGGGTTTCCTTATCCATTCGTGATGTACCTGGCCATGATGATTCTGGTCGGTCTGTATCAGCACATGTTTTTGGGTGACTGGCCGATCCAGAACATGCCCCAGCCGATGCGGGGTATTGTGGAAACCATCGTGAATCTGATCATCACCTGGTTTATGATTCATATCGTATTCTATAAAATACTGGGTCTTGGGTTCAATTTTCTGAGCCAAGATAATCTCAATGCCATCGCAGAAGCCGGCAAGACCGTCATGGCCGCCTCCGGCAAACCATATGACGTAGCCTATGCAACCGCAAAAAGCAATTTACACGCCCAACGCGCCGTGGTGTGCTTCGTACTCATCGGATTTTTCACTTATCCTTTTGTTACCATCATTTTCGGTAAGTGGCCGGTTCGACCCAGTGATCTGCCTCAGCCTCAGGCCGGCCTTCTGGAAATCGGCTGGTGTTCGATTATCACGTTCTTCTTCTACTCCGTTCTGATCGTTCCTTTCTGGGGTTGGCTCTACGGCGAGATTCTGGGGAAATCCTTTGGACTGAACACTCCCTGGTGGACAAGTATCGCCGGTTTTTCACACGTTCACTGGGTGTTCGGCTGGTGGGAATGGATGATCGTTATTCTGTTCATGACCGCCAATGTCTGGCGGGGCAAACCCTGGTCCACCATCACCCTGCCGCAACCGGCCAAAGGTCTTGTTTCTTTCTGTTTGATCGTGATCGGCGGGTTTATTCTGGCCACGATATGCGTGAAAATTGCGCCCATTTGGTTGAGTGATGTCCTGAATCACATCGACAAAGAAACTGAAAGACTGCGTTTTCTCTGGTATCACGCAGCGGAAATTGCCGGTTTCACCCTGATTCCGTTTTTAGCGTGGCATCATTATTTTGATGATATGGTACCCATGGATGATGTGGATTCGTGGGGGGGATTCCTTTTCCGGACTGTCGGAGTGATGGTGCTTTGCGTTATCAATTATGCATTCTTCTACTATGGCAATTTTGGGGACTGGGGTTTGGGAAATCCCCACTGGGATCATAAATTCGTTCACGGTGAATCCCTGATCTGGAATTTCTGGTGGATCATCCCGCTGCTTTGGAATGAATGGTACTTCCACAAATGGCCGTTCTATGAACACAAACATCATTGATAATATCTGATTGAACAGGTTGCAGGTATCTGTGGTTCACTTGCCTGTAACCTGTCAATATCCCGTCAAACCCACATCCCACGTAATTCTCGATCAGAGAATGCACTTTTGATGCAATAACAGACATCAATATCCGTTAATTCAGGAGGACTTATGACCTTTGAAGATATCAAAACAGCCATCCTTAATTTGAGCAGTGAAGATCAAAAACGTCTGATAACTGAGGTCGTTCCTCAGATATGGCAAAACGCCTGTACCGATAAGGCCTGCCTCGTAAAGATGCGAGAGCTGGTTGACGAGGAAACGGTCAAGGGATATCGCGAACAACATATGGATGCGATTTAGGAGACGAAATAAATGGAACATAAGAACGTTTTTTTCGATGTATTGACCCCGGTTCATTTCATCGGTCGTTCCGCTCTGATATATCCCGATAAAACAGCCATTGTTTATAATGATACCCGATATTCCTATAAAGAATTCTATTCGAGAGTCAATCGGCTGGGCAGTGCTCTGAAAAAAATCGGCATTCAAAAAGGAGACAAAGTTGCATTCATCTGCCCCAACATTCCGCCGATGCTCGAAGCCCATTTTGCCGTTCCCATGATCGGCGCGGTATTGGTGAGTATCAACATCCGACTGGCGGCTCAGGAGATCAGCTATATCATCAATCATTCGGACGCCAAAGCCGTTTTTGTCGACAATGAATTTGCCGGCATCGTTCAGCCGATTATGGACGAACTGAAACAGGTCAAAGCCTTTGTAAACATCTGTGACATCAGTGCCGACAGGCCGCTGAAGGGTATGGAATACGAAGAATTTTTAGCAACAGGATCACCTGATCCCATCGTTCCGAATGTGGATGACGAATATCAGAACATTACCATCAATTACACGAGCGGCACCACCGGACTTCCCAAAG
>CAYQKZ010000194.1:0-6717 GCA_964418135.1 uncultured Desulfobacterales bacterium | reverse complement strand
ATGTTACCCAACTGACGGCCATCCATTCCGCAGCCTTGGTCTCGTAAAGGCAGTAACCGATGCTCATGGCGCCCCCGAACAGCAGCAGAATGTTCCAGGGAATGGATTCCATTTCTTCCACGCCAAGGATTCTGGCAAGAAAGAAAGCCAGGACAGGCACCAGCATGATGCACGCTCGGTCCATATCCTTGAAAAAGGGGATGGGAGAGAAGGATTTTAGCATGAAGAGTCCCAGTACCACTGTAACCATGACCAGGACGAATATTTCTTTGGAATTCATGGGCCCCAGTTCCCTGGCCAAACCATTTACCCGTTCACGCAGCCCGTCAATCCGGGCTTTCTCCGGTTTGAAGCAGAAGATCACCACGAGCCAGATAAGAAAAACCATGAGTGCGCCCAGAGGGAGCATGTACCAGGTGAGTTCGAAGAAGCCGATTTCCGTGCCACCGGTGAATTTTTTGAACATGCCAGCCCCGGCTGCGGCAAGGGCCGAGCCCAGGAAAGTGATGACCGATCCCGCGCCCGCGGTCAGCGCCATGCCGATAAAAAGACCCTTGCCGAATTTGGTGGGCTTATCGGATTCGCTGTAAAGGGAGTTGATGGC
Organism: uncultured Desulfobacterales bacterium; assembly: GCA_964418135.1. Taxonomy (GTDB): domain Bacteria; phylum Desulfobacterota; class Desulfobacteria; order Desulfobacterales; family Desulfatirhabdiaceae; genus RAAP-1. Next base: position 6,113 of record CAYQKZ010000194.1, on the reverse strand, counting down.
CATGAGCAGCGGAAACATGGCGGCAGCCACCGCAGTGTGGGCCATGAGAAGGGTCATGCCGGCCACTATCAGAAATGTGCCGAGCAGGATGAAATTGGTATTCTCGCCCACAACCCCGAGCATCTTGTAGGCCATACGTTTGGTCAGACCCGAGTGGGCAAAGGCGAGCCCCATGACAACAGAACCGAAGATAAACCAGACGGAAGGGTCAAAAAAATCTTTCAGAGCCGCATCCGCCGATCGGATTGAAAAAACAACCTGAAAAAAACCGATGGCGATAGCGGTGGCACCGATAGGCATGACCTCGAAAATCCACCAGGTGGCCGCCATCAGAAATAGCCCCACAGCCATTCTGCCTTGTGACGGCAGGGGAAAGTGCTTCCCGACCGGATCCACAGCATCCGGCAAATCGCTCATAAAGTAGAAGGTGAAAAAAAAGACAAGCCCCAGAACGATAAAAAATATTCTTTTCCAGTCGATGTTCAGCTTTTTGGAGGCGCTGACGATCTCATCGGAGATATCAGCCAGATTCGCTCCCGCCGGAATGCTTCTAATTTCTTCTGCCATGGCAGCCAACTCCTTTCCCATATAGCATTGTGCTTATCTTTTGGACAATGCTCATAATGATCTCTGATACAAGAATAATGATTACTTTCTGCATGTGCTTTGAGGTGTGATCGAACCCCATGGCAGCATCTGCGAAGTATTTTCCGTTTAAATTTTACAGGCTTTCACCTTGTCGCAAATGTTCATAAAAACATCGCTCATTCGCAGGATGCCGGTGATGCTATCGCCTTTTTTGACGATCAACGAATGATGGTGGCTTATGACCAGCACGTGAATGGCCTCGTCCAGGGTTGCATCTTCATCGATATATTCTCCTGGCGTTAGTCTGCTCATGATATCCTTGACCCGTATCTCTGAGGCTTTGTGGCAGAGATCCTCCAGCGGTTTTCGCCAAAGTCCGTAATCTTTCATCATCGATCGGATATATTCTGGGCTGAATCCAAAGCGCGACGTTTCGGTGATGTTTTCGATGGCCCGATATTTTGGTTCGATTCCGGCGCTGACGTCCCACTGGGTCAGTTTGCCCACCACATGCCGGTGATGATCGAGAACCAGAATGGCCCGGTGTTTTTCACGGCCCTGTTCTACATTTTTCTGGGCTTCTTCCAGGGCCAGAATTGCCTCATTCAGTGTGGCTTCCTCGGAAACCGTTGCGTATTCGGCAAGGGGCACCATCAATTCTTTTATTTTTGTCGATTGCATATTCCCTCTCATTTGAAAGCTGTTAAAAATCAAACCCAGCCCTTTCGGGTTAGTATCCGTTCGATTTCCGCCTGCCGGATGCGGTTTTCCTGCTCGGATTTGCGTTTGTAGGCAAGAACGATTTTTTCAACCAGATCCTTGGTTTCCGTTGGTTTCAGAAGATAGTCGTAGGCGCCGATCTTCATGCCTTCCACAGCCGACTCCACGGTGGAATGGCCGGTGAGCATAATGACTTCCACCAGGGGGTTGAACGCCTTGATTTCACGCAGTACAGTCACCCCGTCTTTTCCCGGCATCTGAACATCCAGAAGCACCACATCCACATCGTTTTCCCGGATGCGGCCCAGTGCCTCGTCTCCGCTGTAAGCTTTGGATGCGGCAAAGTCCCTGGCTTCCAGGCGCTCGGCAAGCACGTCGATGAAATCTTTTTCGTCATCTACCAGCAATACACGTATTTTCATTCATTCATCTCCTTAATATTATTTATATGCAAAACGGTTATAATCGATCACGCATTGGAATCATGCGATTTATCCGGAAATTTCGTTTTTGTTGTTATTTTCTCTTTCCCATTTTCGCTGCCTGGCGGCGACAATCCGCCCGATCAGTTTTTTCATGTCGAAAGGAATGTGCAGGTCGTCGAATGCCCCTAGTTTCATGGCCTGGATCGAGGCTACGAGCGAGGCGCCGTCGGAGGGTGTCATCAGGATCACTTCGATCAGGGGTTTGATTTCTTTGATGGTCTTCAGCAGCATCAGGCCGCCTTGTTTGAATTCCCGCATGCCCAGCAGCACGACATCGATGATTTTCCGCTGAATCACCTGTCTGGCTTCATTTTCCTGACAAGCCTCGTAAATTTTGAAGTTTTCGCTGCGCAGACGTTCGGCCAGATGACGACGAAAGGCATCGTCCATTTCAACGATCAGCAATTTTGTCTTCAAGTCTTGCAAGATCAGGAACTCCATTGTGTTTTTAAGCGGTTACCGTTCACAGTTGATGGCTAACGGTGTTTTTTCGTGGTGTTGTTTGTTGGAAATCACCCATGGCATTTATGAACCGGAATATGAGCAAGTAGTGTGCCATTGTTTTTGTTGTAATAATATTAGTGAGTTGATTGAAAAAAAATAAATACATGATATAAACAAAGACAATATAAAACATATTGATACATTATCTATAAAACATATTGAAACAATTTGATACATTATAGGAATTCACGCGCATAAATCGCTATGGTTTGCAGGCGTTCGATCAGAAAAATAGATGGGTATCCCCCTGCTGATTTATCTGGAAAGCGATGTATTGCTGAGTGATAAATAATCAATTCAGATTGTTATTATGACAAGGCCAATGTGGGTGCAGCCAATTGGAATGATAACTCATTGAAAATTCGTGATGCCGGCATCCACCAAACGAAATTTTATGTGGCAGAATGGAACTGATCGGGTCAGTTATGTTTGCAAGGAGGGGGAACAAAGGAATACCCTGGCGGTTTATCAGGCCCTTGCTGAAGCCTCCAGGAATAATTATGCAGCCAACCCGAACAGTAGTTTCAGAACTTTTGGCGAGTCTTCTGCCGTGGGCATGAATGTCACCTGCGGTTTAAATCCATTGCCCGAATGGATACGGTCGGAGCAGTCTGTTGTTGTAAACGGGCTTGGTTCTAACCTGGTCCACTCCAATCGAAAATAGCCCGGTAATTCATTGCCGGGCTATTTTCATAATTGAATGTAGTGGACGAAGATAGAACCATTCCCAAGGATGACTTATGAAGGAGGACATCTCCAGTTTGATTCATCCTTCATGTCGGGTCCAATCCGCCGGCAGTGTAATGTGCAGTTGCCGGTTTTCGGTATCGGCGGATTGGACGGCTTTCAAATAGCCGAGCAGGTACAGGGTGTTTTTATCTGTTATCGGCACATCGACAGGAGAAAAAACAACGGCTGCGCCATCCGGGTGCGGCCGAAGGGAAAGGGTGATGTGTTTTTCTCCGGCAGGTCTATTCATGATTTCCTTGAGGCACAGCCAGATCAGATTGTGAAAATGAAACTGCCGGGTGGTGATACAGACCGGAGACTGCGGCGGAATGACGTTCAACGAAACTCCTTTCATGGCGGCCTGACGGGAGGACAGGGCGATGGTCAGGGCTAAGGTGTCCGTCAGATCGATGCATGTAACCGCTTCATCGATGCTGTGGGCAAAACGGTTCATGTTCTGGATAATGCCGTCGGCACGCTGAATCTGTTTGCCGATGCTGTCTGCCAGTTTTTTCAGTCTGGCCGGATCGAGGGGCAGGCCTTTTTCCGCCATCAACGACAAATCCTCCAGTAGCCCAGCATTTTCGTTGATGACGGCCAGGGCATTTTTCAATTCATGAGAAATGGAAGCGGATATGGATCCGAAACAGTTAAGTCCGCTCTCTCCAATGGATTCCAAATGATCGCTCATTTATCGTCTCCTTTTTGCTGTACCACCTCATTCATTTTTTCGATCAGGGATTCGATTTTTACGGGTTTGACCAGATAAAAGTCTTTTCCGGCTTCGGCTGCCCCGATTTTAAAATCGTCCTCGGAGCCATGTCCGGTCATAAAAATGAATTTCATGTGCGGATACAGAGATTGCAGTCGTTTTTTCAGCTCCAGGCCGCTGATTTTGGGGATCTTGACATCCAGAACCGCCAGATCGAATGTTTCGGATTGAGCCAGTTCCAGAGCCGCCGTTCCGCTGGTGGCCCATACGGCGTCAATTCCTCTTAGAGCCAGGCGTTCGGCCAGTGTTGAAACCAGTTGTTCTTCGTCGTCAACCAGCAATACACGCATTCCCTTCTCCTTTCTTTTTTTTATAAGTCAACGGCAGCATGATATTAAAACGGGTGCCTTTGCCGACCGTGCTGTGAACCTGAATCGTTCCGCCGATTTCCTGCACCAGCCCATAGGTAATGGACAGGCCCAGTCCGGTACCGCCGGTCCGGCTTTTGGTGGTGAAAAACGGTTCAAACACGCGCTTCATGTCGGACTCGGAAATACCGCATCCGTTATCTGCCACCATGACGGCGATCTCATCATCATTGCGTCTGGATACCTTGATCTCCAGCAGGCCTCCTTCCGCCATGGCGGCAAAGGCATTGTTGATCAGATTGAGGAGAATCTGCTGGAGTTTTCCCCGATCGCTTTCAAATTCCGGAATATCGTCCGGAATATTCACTTCAATCGTGATGCTTTTGTATTCGGCTTCCTTGACGAGAAACCCCAGTACATCATTGATGACAGATTGGATACTTAGCGTCTGAACGCTCACTTCGATGTGCCGGGCAAAGTTTAGAAGTCGTTTGGTGATGGTGCCGCACCGTTCCACCGATGAGATGATGGAATCGACCAGGCCGTTCAACTTGGCATCTCCAGCGTATTCTTTCCGAAAGGAAAAGATGTCTTTGATGAGTCCGGCTTTTTCGTTGATGATGGCCAGGGGATTATTGATCTCGTGGGCAACGCCGGCAGCCAGCCGTCCGATGGAAGCCAGCTTGTTGGCATATTCCACCTGGTGGAGGGTCATGACCCGCCGCTGATCCGCCAGATAGACATTGTTGACCAGAAAGGTGGATACGCCAATGATTACCACCAGAATGGCCGATATACTGAATGTCAGAAAACCGATCAGTTGGGAGCGTGTTTCGAACCATGGCTTCATCAGTTCGGTTTTATGTTTGGTGACGATCAGAATGAAGGGGGTGTCCGTGATGTAGGCATATCCGATCACCAGGGTGTTGCCCTTACTGTCTATCGCTTGATAGACAACCGTGTTCGTGGCGTATTCCGGTACCGAAATCGGAGCTTTTTCCAGCACAGCATTCTGATATCGGGAAGGCATCTGAAGAATGCCGTCCGCGTTGATAATGAATGCATCCCCGGTGCCCACCAATTCCATTTCCGACAGCAGCGCCTTGAACCGATCCATGTCCAGCGAGGCCCGAAGGACAAAAAAAGATCCATCCGGCCGGTTATGTCGGATGGCGATGACAAAATGCGGAACATGACGCATGCCGAGAAAAACATCGCTGATGTAAACATGACGTTCTATCACTTCCCGATACCACGCCTGGTGGCTGTAATCCGCACCGATGAGATCGTAGGGCCCGACATAATTGACCTGGACGCCCGATTCATCGATGACCCCGATATCACAAAACCCGCCGATGCTTTTTTTCAGGTTATCCAGAATCTCGGCCAGGCGTTCCGGATTGTTGAGGGCTTCGAGGCTGTTGTCATGAATGATAAAATTCAGGGCCAGTTTCCGCTCATCCAGAAAAAATGAAATGCTCCGCCGGGTATTCGACACGATGCGGGAGGTTCGCAGCAGAATTTCCGATTCAATGGCGTTCTGGGCGACATTGTAGTCGATGACGGCCATCAGGATCAAGGGGATCAGGGCCACTCCCGCAGTCAGAAACACTGCCATTTTCCAGATTTTTCGGAAATTGAACAGGGATTTGAACGGTCCGGCGGCCACATCCTGATGATCCCAGAATTTGGGTTTCAAGCGGATTGCTGTCATGTTTTCCTTAAGGCGTCATTGGAACGCGATGGGATTCATGCGGTTCCGGTTTTCTTTTTCCGGGCATGGATTTTTTCATTGGCCTGTTTCAATGTTTCACTGAGTATGTCAATGTCAACCGGTTTCTGCAGGTAGGCAAATGCCCCCAGACGCATGCAGGTCTGCCGGTCCGTTTCCGACCCATGGCCGGTCAGGATGATAACTTCAATTTCCGGCTGGGTTTCCTTGACCCGGCGAAGGACTTCAATGCCGTCTATGCCCGGCATTTTCAGATCCAGAATCATGACTTCGGG
>CAYQKZ010000193.1:2679-6786 GCA_964418135.1 uncultured Desulfobacterales bacterium | reverse complement strand
TGAATGGGAAGTTTTCTGCTTTTAAAAAGCCTGGGAACGGCTGAAAGATTCATGGGCGTAATGAATCGCATATTTCTGGCAAGACTTTTGGGCTTGGCCGAACCGAGATAAATCGATCGAATATTCAATATCTGGTCCTGCGTTTTATTGGCAATCAATGTCAAGGGTGTGCTTTCAAGAGACAGCAGCCTGACGATTTCAATATCGGTAAAATAGCTGGAAGCTTCGGACAATACCCGAATCAGATGTTGAGGCTCACCGCAGGAAGAACCGATAAAAACCCGCTGGCCAGGCCGGATCAGGCGGATGGCGTCCTCGCCTGTTTTCTGTTTTTCGATATATCGATCGGCCCAGTAATTGTTTCTTTGCATGTATTACCTCCTTGTTATAACCAAGTCGTCATCCGACAGAATGTGTCTTGGTTCAGATTTATCTTATTCGTTGACGATTATCAAGAGGAACATCTTTATTGTCGTCGTAGATGAAATGCGCTATACAGTCAGCAAAATGAGCCGATCATTGCCCCCAGGATTTTGGCCGAAACGGCAATATCGTCCACATCGTTTAAAGAAAATCATTGCCAAATACTTTGCTTTTGAGTCTATTCATTGCCTCTGTCTCGAAAGGAATGACAAAATGAAACCAATCCAGAAAATTCTCGTTGCCATCGATTTTTCTCAATATTCAAAATTCATTTTAGAATATGCCCTAAACCTTGCCATTCCTTTGAATGCCGAACTTGTTATCGCAAACGTCATCAATCAACGAGATATCGATATCGTCAGTAAATTATCTCTCAATCTCAATGCGATGAGTACACGGGAATATATCGACCAGACCAGCAGCGAAAGGCTTCAGGCAATGGATACGATGATGCGCGATGTGCAGCCGACGTATTCAACTTACCGGAAAATCATCAAAACGGGCACACCTTTCGTGGAATTGGTTCAGGCGATTATCGACACTGAATCGGATATCATCGTCATGGGGTCCAAAGGCAGAGGCAACATTGCCGGGGTGCTGTTTGGTTCAACCGCCGAAAAACTATTTCGCAAGTCACCAATCCCTCTGTTAAGTCTTAGGGTTGAATAATTTCAATGAAGTTTTGCCGGACAGTTCGTTTTTTATCAATTTCCTGGAAACAAAATCATCCGTATTTAAAACAGAAAGTCTATTTCAACATCATCAATCGGAGGTAATTTCCATGCTCGTAAAAAACTGGATGAACAAACCCGCTGTTACCGTGGATAAAAACAGCTCCATGCAGGAAGCTATCACCCTTATGAAAACGCACAGGATATCTCTTTTGCCGGTCACGTATAAAAACCGCCTTGTCGGCGTATTGACGGACAGGGATCTAAAAAGAGCGTCTGCATCCGATGCCACGACACTAGAAGTGCATGAGCTTCTCTACCTGCTTTCAACCATCATGATCAAAGACATCATGTCCTCGAACCCCATTTCGGTTCCGCCGGATTTCACAATCGAAGAAACCGCTGAACTGCTTCTGAGTAAAAAAATATCCGGCGTTCCGGTTGTGGACAATGAGGGGGCTATCGTCGGCGTCATTACCCATACCGATCTCTTTAAAGTGATCATATCCCTGACGGGCATCGGAAAAAGAGGCATCCAGTTCGCGTTCTGCCTGGAAGACCGTCCGGGTTCTATTTTCGAAGTCGCACAGATCATTCGACAGTTCGGGGGTAGAATGTCCAGTATTTTGACATCTTACGAAAAAGCGCCTGAAGGATATCGGAATGTGTATATCCGCATGTATGGCATCGATCGTCTCAAGCTGGATGCACTGAAAACTTCACTTAAAGAAAAAGCGATGCTGCTGTATATGGTGGATCATCGAAATAACAACCGGGAAATTTATCAATAAGCCATTCTTGAATTTTGCCGAGATTCACCCCCCTGCTTGAAAATGGAACTTTTCGATATTCCCTCTCCCTCTGGAAGAGGGAGTTGACGGAATCGCAGGCGAGACCGTCAAACAGATAACCGCACTTTCATGATAATAACCAAATAACAAGGCGTTTATTATGGGCATTCACAACCTGGACAGAATATTCAGACCTAAATCCATTGCTGTTATCGGTGTACGTCAGAATCCCGATAGCGCAGGAGCGATTATGCTGCGCAATTTAAAAGAAGGCGGTTTCGGCGGCGAAATTTTTCCGGTGAATCCACATCTCAGCCAGATCATGGGTTATCAATCTTTCAAAAGTGTTGAGGCGATTCCATCCGCTGTCGACTTAGGCATTATTGCCACCGATATTGCGGAATCTCCCGGCATCGTCGAAGCATGCGGTGCGATGGGAATGGGAGGTGTCATCATCGTTTCCGCCGGCGGAAAGGAAACCGGCACCAGAGGCAAAGAGATCGAAGCCGCCATACACCTGAAGGCACAACCTTTCGGTTTGAGAGTGATCGGTCCCAATTGTATCGGTATGATCAATACCCGTACCTTTTTGAATGCCAGCATGTTCCACCGCATGCCGATCCCCGGTAAAACCGCCTTCATTTCCCAGAGCGGGGCAATCTGTTCATCCATTCTCGACCTGTCCATCCCGGATCAGATCGGTTTCAGTCATGTTGTCAGCCTCGGTTCAATGCTGGATGTGGACTTCGGAGATGTGATCGATTATCTCGGCAATGATCCGTATGTCGGCAGTATTGTCATGTATATCGAGAACCTGATCCATATCAGAAAATTCATGAGTGCGGCCAGGGCTGTCTCCCGTATCAAGCCCATCATTGCACTGAAGTCCGGCAGAACGCATTCCGGATCGATCGCAGCCGCTTCGCATACCGGTGCCGTTTCCGGTGATGATGCCATTTATAGCGCCGCTTTCAAACGCGCTGGGATTGTCCGGGTAAAAACGTTTGAAGAACTCTTTGATTGTTCGGAACTCCTGGCCAAACAGTCCCCTCCCGCCGGTACCGGATTGGCCATTATCACCAATGCGGGAGGGCCCGGAGTGATGGCGGTGGACATGCTGCAGGACTATGGCCAGACGCCGGCGGGATTGAGTCTGGAAACGATACAGAAGCTGGATCAGGTACTACCTGCATACTGGAGCCGCTCGAATCCGGTGGATATTATGGTAGACGCCACCCCGGAACGATATCTCATGGCTGTCGACATCTGCCTGAATGCACCGGAAGTCAGCGGCGTACTGGTTTTGTTTTCACCGCTTGCGATGTGTGAACCAGGCAAGATCGCAGAATCTCTCTGTGCTTTTCTTCGAGACAAACCCAAGGTCGTCATCACCTCCTGGATGGGCGGAGAAAGCGTTGAATCCGCCCGTCTTGTTTTCAATCGCGCGGGCATACCCACTTTCGACACACCGGAACGCGCAGTCCGAGCCTTTATGGATTTATACCGATATGCCCAAAATATCGAGCTGCTGCAGGAAATTCCGCCCAAATTCCATCGCAGGCTGGAATTCGACCGGAACAAAGCCAAATCGGTGATCAATACACTCATTCAAGAATCACGTTCTGAAATGACGGAAACTGAATCGAAGAATCTACTCGCTGCTTATGGAATACCCATCGACCCGGCACATTCATTGCCTCATTATGAGCTGAAGATCGGCGCAAAAAATGATCCGCTTTTCGGGCCGGTCCTCTTTTTTGGAACCGGCGGCAATCTATCCGAAGTTATCCGGGATATTGCTTTCACCATCCCTCCCATCAACCGGCATCTGGCAAAAATCGTTATTCAGGAAACACAGATCGGCAAGATTCTCGGTGGCACAGACAATTTTCCTCAGTCATCCCTTGAGCTTCTGGAAGAAATCTTGATGCGGATATCCCAGCTTGTCACAGATAGCGAACATATCGAAGAAATTGATATCAATCCCCTGTTTCTGGGAGATACCTGGGCCGGCGCAGCGACTGCCAGGATTACGATAAAACATTCATCCGTGCCTTCTCCGATGCATTTGATCATCAGTCCCTATCCCAATGAATTCGAAAATAAGTTCTTCCGGGATGGTTTTGGAGAATTACTGGTACGGCCCATTCGACCGGAAGATGCGCCGCTGCTGCGCTCACTCTATGAATCGCTTTCCCCGCGCAGCATTTATATGAGATTTT
>CAYQKZ010000193.1:0-2669 GCA_964418135.1 uncultured Desulfobacterales bacterium | reverse complement strand
GCTTAGAAATTTTCAAAACAGCATGCTCGTCAGATTTACCCAGGTCGATTATGATCGGGAAATTGCGCTGGTAGCCATACAGGAAAATGAATGTGAAGAAAAAATGCTTGCCGTCTCGCGGATAATTATCGATATCGGCAAGAGTATAGCAGAATTTGCCGTACTTGTCAGCGACGCCTGCCAGGGAAAGGGGATCGGGGCTGAACTTCTCCGCCAGTGCCTGTCTATTGCCAGAAATCGCGGGATTGACCGCGTAACGGGTGTTGTTCTGGCTGAAAACACGCAGATGCTGGCACTCGGTAGAAAACTGGGTTTCAAAATTGCCAGGGTGCCGGGCTCCAGTGAATACGAATTAACGATCAATTTTAAAGAAACCACCCGGATGAATGAAAATAATTGACGTTATCAGGATCTCGACTTTGGACATTTTGAATATTGCATGGTTATGAATAGGCTAATGCTTATCGCATTATATCGGAATTAGATGCATTCATAGTAAAATCATGAGTTCACCTATTTCCAACACATTGTTTTTTATACCATATAAATCAAGCGGCTTCATTTTTAAAAATGTCCAAAGTCGAGCAGGATGCGGTCTTATCAGTTTTGATTCCTTTAGAAAAAATTTCAAAGGCAATGGCCAAGGTTTTTTTAAGATAATCCTTGTCTTCATTCATAATTTTTTTACTGGCCTCCCACAAAACAACTCCGGAAAACAGGGACCAAAAAATATCTGAGAGCGCAACGGGATGTTTATCGATGAAGATACCTTTTTCTACTCCTTCGCGGAAAATACTAGAAAATGCGCCGATCGATTTTCGAGACAGCTCCTCTATCTGGCTGATGAGTCGGGGAGATAAATTTTTGAGTGTTTCACTGGACTGAAGATGAAACATATTGATGATAATCAGCGGATCGAAATCATATACATCGTACATGGCCTCGATGAGCTTTTCGAGTTTTTGATCCGGTGATAGATCCGTTTCCTTATTGACATGCTCGACCCGAATATTGAGATATTGCAGAATCCGCAATGAAAGGGATGCATACAGTTCTTCTTTGTTCTTGAAATATAGATATAAAGTGCCGGGACTGAGTTCTGCTTCGCTGGCAATGTCTTCCATCGTTGACTTATTGAAGCCTTTTTCTGAAAATACCCGTTTGGCTGCTACAATAATCTGCTGCCGACGCCGTTCTTTTTCTCTTTCTTTTCTTTCTTGAATACCCATGGTAATTATTCCTCAATAAATATTATTTATTTATTATATTTAATATTTAATATTTAATCAAGGAAGATTTGTTTTGATTGATTTTAAGAAGGACAATCAATGTCAATGTATCCATGCTGCTGGATGGAAAATCGTTCATGTGGAAACGGATCCATAAAGATTATGCCCGTTCGCAGTATAACTGGAAATGAAAATGAATCACGACGTCTGTATATAGTGATTCCATATCGTCTGAACGTCTTTCCGAATGGACAGAAATCGGCCTTCGGAAACAACTGCCGGTTTTTCCTGCAGGCTTAACCGATGGACAACGGCACGATAAGTCAAATAGGCTTCTTTGAGAAAATGGGCCTGAAAGTCTGCCAGTATTCCGGTTTCGATCAAGGTCTGAAGAAGTCGGACATTATCGGTCCACTGCAGCAGTTCCGAGTATTCATAAGATTTTAAAAGAACAAGATATTGAACCAGGAATTCAATATCGACAATCCCGCCGATATCCTGTTTGATATCAAACTGCTGCAAATGCTTTCCAGCATGTTCCTTACGCAGTCTCTCACGCATTTCAGCGACATCCCTGCGCAGTATTTCTCTGTTTCGCTGTAGTGAGATGACCCTTCGACGGATGGCCTGAAAACGTTCACATATCCGGATATCTCCACCAATCGGTCTCGATCTGACCAATGCCTGATGTTCCCACGTCCAGGCCTTTTCGATTTGATACTGTTCGAATGCATCCACATGACTGACCAGAACTCCGGAACTGCCGCTCGGCCGTAACCGCATATCCACTTCGTAGAGGCTTCCGGCCGGTGTCTGAGCCGTCAGCATATGAATAACCCGCTGTCCCAGACGGGAATAAAACTGAGAATTGTCGATCGGTAGCATCCCATCGGTTTCACCAGTATCTCCGGCATGCAGAAACACCATATCCAGATCAGAACCATACCCCAGCTCTATGCCTCCGAGTTTTCCGTAGGCGATCACCGCAAATCCGCTATCACAGGCAAGCCCTTCAAGAGAACTCGATGGGGCGCCATGTTTGGAAACCAGATATTTCCAGCACATATCCATCACCTGGTTCAATACAGTCTCGGCAATCTCGGTCAAATGATCGCTGGTTCGCATGAGCGGTAGCATCCCGGTAACATCGGCTGCAGCGACACGAAGTATATTGACCTGTTTGAAAATACACAACTGTTCGATCTGATATTCGTGATCATCGAATGGAACCAACCGCATTTTATCGGTGATTTCACGTTCCAGTTCCGGTTTTCTGGGAGGCGCATACAGGGTTCGGGTGTCTAAAAGCTCATCGAGAATCGCCGGGTGCCTGGCCAAAAGCGATGCGATCATAGGGCTGGCATGGACGAGTTTTATGAGATGTATGCGGGCATGAGGCGTTTCCAGTAACAGCGCCAGATAGCTGGTCCGCCGCTCGAT
>CAYQKZ010000192.1:0-6797 GCA_964418135.1 uncultured Desulfobacterales bacterium | reverse complement strand
CCAAGGTGTATGCGGATGAGTTGAGTCTGCGAAAATGTCACGGTCCCTATCTGAGTCGCTATTATGGAATTACAGCCGGGTGGGCGGCATCGATTCTTTTTCCGGGGCTTGGTGTGATCATGCTTTTCAATTATGGCGTTTCATGTCTTCTGGAAAAAGCATTGGCAAATATCGGCCAGGCCGAGGTTTATATGGTGAAACGCATACCGGAGGGAATCCAGATCGGATTTTCCTTAGGAAAAAAACAAGGATTGATGTCTGGTGAGTGGATAGATATCTTGAATCCAAAAGGGTTGTTGGTGGGAGAAGCAGCGGTGCTGGTTCCAGGAGATACGGATTCCATCGCTACTGCTGTCACTGAGATAAATGTTACTGACGTCCATAGCGTCCGAAGACGTCCTGTATGAAAAATATCCTGCAATATTTGTATAATCGTCCCGCCTTGATCTACCCGAATCCATAGAAATTAAACAATAATCTTCCAACAGCGGTGGATCGTCTTTTTCTTTCCTGCATAGTCTTCAGGTATTGTCATCGCCGTGATTTCAGTTGCATCGGTTATTTCGAGTCGATCCATGTGGGGCTCGAAATTCTGATGGTTTGTTGAAAAAAAGATTGTCGAACCGGATGTCATTACCGCAACAACAGCAGACAGGAGACGGGGGTGATCGGCTGAGATGTCGAAATCGTGTTTTTTGTCTCTGCTGGTCGAAAAAGACGGCGGATCGACAACTGCCAGATCGAATGATCGATGCTCGCGTTCGGCGGTCTTGAGAAAATCAAATGTATCAGATTGAAACAGGATGTTTTTATTTTCGGCAATTCCGTTCAGATTCATGTTGTCTCTGGCCCATCGGAGCGCAGTTTCCGACCTGTCCACGGAGACCGTAGTGTTTGCTCCGCCCCTGGCTGCATAGCACGAAAATGATCCTGTATAGCAGTACAGATTCAAAAAATCCTTTCCGCCGGCCTGTTCCCTGACCAATTGCCGTGTATTTCTATGATCTGCAAAGAGACCGGTATCCACATAGTCCCAGAGGTTGACATAGAAGAATAAGTCTCGTTCGGAAACAACGATCTTCCGATCCGTGTGGTCAAGTCGTTCATATCTGCTGCCATCCTGGATTCCCGCCACTCTTTCCTTCAAATGAAGATTTTCTGCTGGGACATTCAATGCTTCGGCCACTGCCGCCCCCATCATGGGCAGCCATTCGGGGGTCGATTGTGTTCTCTTGTATTCGGCAATAACAAGATGACCAGCGTACCAATCTACGGCGGCACGGATTTCAGGAATATCCCAATCATAAAGCCTGAAAACTTCAATGTTTTGTGCGGCAAACCGCCTGCGAAGATGCTTGAACCGTTTCTTGACCTTGTTTGCAAGCATCTGTGCCTGATATGGATATTTATCTTGAAATTCTGAGTTCTGGATCATTGTGTCTTTTCATTTCTTACCCGGAGATGTTCAATAACCATAATTCGGTTGGTGAAATATTACATGGAAACGCAACGTCACCCGTTTATCATAGCGCCGTTTTCCAAGACTCTCAACTGCGATTTTCTGAATGTCCATTGAAAGCGATGGGGATGTCAGGTTATTTCCAATACCTGTGAAAATGATGTACCGGCCCGTGCCCATTTCCCAATCGATAATTGGCGCCGGCTTCTATGGCACCTGTAATATAGGTTTTTGCATCAAAAACGGCCGTTTCGATCGGAAGTCCTTTTGCCAGATGAGCGGCGATTGCAGCGGAGAGGGTGCAGCCGGTGCCATGCGTATTTCGGGTATCGATCCGGTGAGACTCGAACCGTTTCAGCCGGTCTTCCTTGGACAGATAGAGCAAATCCACCATCCGATCAGACTTTCCATGCCCACCTTTCAGAAGAACCGACTGCGAACCGAATGTGGAAAGGTGTTTACAAGATGCTTCGAGCTGTGAATCATCGGCCTTCAGCAGATCATCAATTGGTCGGTTCAGGAGCATGGACGCTTCCGGCAGATTGGGGGTGATGACAGTGGCAATCGGAAAAAGAATGTTAATTAAAGCATCGATGGCATCATCCTGAAGCAGTTTGTCTCCGCCAGTGGAGACCATTACTGGATCCACGACAATATTTTGGACCCGGTGATGCATGAGCCGTTCCGTAACGGCCATAATCACTTCTATAGAATGCAGCATCCCGATTTTTACGGCATCCACACCGATGTCCTCCAGGATGGTGTCGATCTGCAGCGCGATGAATTCCGGAGGAACCGGATAAATACCGGTGACGGATTGCGTATTTTGGGCGGTCAGGGCGCAGATCACGGACATGCCGTAGCATCCCAGGGCGGAAAACGTCTTCAGGTCCGCCTGGATTCCCGCTCCTCCCCCGCTGTCAGAACCGGCAATGGTCAAAAGTTTGTAATATTTCATCATTTATCCTTTGAAAGATTTGGTAAGAGTTTTTTATCGACACTGAGACCATGGCGTGTTCGTTCCCTTGGCATCGAGGATGAGTCGCCTCAGTTGTTCGGTGGCTTTTTGCGGATCGGGAGCTGAACAAATCGCGGATACCACGGCTATACTGTCTGCTCCTGCCTGAACGACATCCGCAGCATTGGCGGCATGGATGCCGCCGATGGCAACCAGGGGGTGACGAGACATGTCTCTGATTTTTCGAAGCCCATCAAGCCCCCAATGATTCCGGGTATCGGTTTTCGTGGAAGTGGGAAATATCGTACTGACTCCCAGATATGCAACATCGAAATCTTCCGCGGCCTCCGCCTGCTCCAGGGTTTCAATCGACAAACCGATAATGGCACCGGGTCCCAGCAATTTTCGAGCGATGGGGTATGGCATGTCTTCCTGACCGATGTGAACACCGTCAGCTCCGACTGCCAGAGCCACATCCACCCGATCATTGATAATGAGGGGCACGGCATAGAATGTCAAAATTTTCCGAATACGTCGGGCTTCTTCGATAAAAAAACGGGTGGATGCGTTCTTTTCCCGAAGCTGAACCATTGTCACGCCGCCTTTTACAGCATCGAGAATGACGTCGTCCAAGGATTTCCCGGACAATAAATACCGGTCTGTGACCAGATAAACACCGGTGATCTTCATAGTACCAATTTCATCCGATTGAGAATGTCCGCTTCCGTCATGGTGTAGAGCATATCGAGAAAATGCATCTGAAAACTACCCGGCCCTTTTGCCTGTTCGGCTGCCATTTCACCTGCGATTCCCATGACCACCATTGCATCGATGGCTGCGGCAAAAGCCGATGCGTTCACACCCAGAAAGGCACCGCAGAGCGCGGAAGCGGTGCATCCCAGGCCCGTGACCCGCGGCATCATGGCATCGCCGTTCATTATTTTTGCAGTCTTATCACGGGAAACGATAATATCCGTTTCTCCGGTGATGCAGACAACCGAGCCATATCTTCCGTTCAATTCCCGAGCGGCGTCTACCGCAGAATCAGATTCCGATGTGCTGTCAACACCTTTTGTATTGGAACCGTTCTGGGCTATGGCGATAATTTCAGATGCATTGCCCCGAATGATGGTGACTGGTGACATCGAAAGCAATTTTATTGACGTGTTCGTACGGTAAGATGTTGCGCCGGCTCCTACGGGGTCCAGAACGATCGGCACACCGCAGTTTTTGGCTTGTCGCATGGCTTTTTGCATGGATTGAATCCATTCTTTGCTCAGTGTTCCGATATTGACGACCAGGGCTTTGGCGATGCTGACCATATCGGCGACTTCTTCTTCTGCATGGGCCATCACCGGAGATGCGCCAATGGCCAGAAGTGCATTGGCGGTGGTGTTCATCACGACATAATTGGTAATGTTGTGAACCAGCGGTGCCTGCTCACGAATCGCCAGCAAATCGGACCATGCGGATTGAGCGGTCATTTTCATGTGCTGCCTCCTTGGTCTAAAGACGTTTCAATGCACACCATTCTCCGCACATGGTGCATGGCAGATCTGTTTCCGTGACCGACGATGAGTTTTCCACTTTTTCAAGATAACAGCCGAATTTGACTTTATCAATGGACAGATCCTTCTGGGCGGCCCAGTCGAACCGCCGTCTTGCTTTGGAGATCTCCAGATTCCTGGCAATGGCTTCAGGCCGTTTTCTGGATAGATCCGCAGCGGCGGCAGCAATTTTGGATGCAATCACACCGTCATGAACATCCTCGATTGTTGGCAGGCGCAGGTGTTCAGCAGGGGTGACATAACAGAGGAAATCCGCACCGAACATTCCCGCCAGGGCGCCGCCGATGGCTCCGGCAATATGATCGTATCCGGCAGCATAATCGATGACAAGTGGCCCCAGAACATAAAAGGGCGCCCCGTTGCATATCTCCTTTTCCTTTCGGACATTTTCTTCGACAAGATTCAAGGGAACGTGCCCCGGTCCTTCGACCATCACCTGAACCTTAGCCGCACGGCATCGTTTGACCAGTTCTCCTATGATTTCAAGCTCTCCGAACTGTGCCGCATCATTGGCATCATGGGTACATCCGGGACGCAGCCCGTCGCCGATGGACAGCGTGATATCATACTCATAGGCCACGGCAAGAATGTCATCGAAATGTGTGTACAGAAAGCTTTCCTGATTTTGATGTTTCATCCATTGGGCCATGATGGCACCGCCGCGGCTGACCACACCCAGCGTCCGCGTTTCGATCAAGGGCAGATGCCTATGTAATAATCCGGCATGTATGGTCATGAAATCAACGCCTTCTGCAGCCTGTTTTTCCATGATCCGTAAAAAATGTGAAAAATTCAGTTTGTTGGAAGTGTCCATCCCGATCATGGCATCGTAGATGGGAACCGTTCCCAGCGTGATATCAAATTCATCAATAATTCGTTTTCTGAAAGCGGACGTATCACCGGCAATCGATAAATCCATGATTGCATCAGTGCCTGCGGCAATGGCGGCTTTCAGTTTTTTGAATTCATTTTCAAAATCACAGCTTGCAGGAGAGGAGCCGATATTGGCATTGATTTTGACGCGGGTGTTTTTGCCGATGGCAACGGGATTCAGGGACTGGTGCCGGTTATTTTGCGGAACGACGACATATCCCTGGCGGATACTTTGAATGAATTGTGACTGTTGAATGCTTTCTGTTTCTGAAAGCAGCGGAATGTATGATGGAATGTTTCCTCTGTGCAGTGCTTCGATAAGGGTACTCAAGGGTCCGTCCTTTCTAAAAAACAAAAAAAGCAGGTAGCCGCGTAAGTAACGGTTCTCCTGCTTTCGCAAAAATCGTCATGTTTCCTTACGCCGGTATTATCCAGGTCAAGTTCAAGGGTATATTCTCAGCCCATTGCAACATACATAATTGTCGGGCACCCCTAACAGTCACGACTGTTTTGCATGATAGGGTAAGGTATCACTGGGTATCCTGTCAAATGAAATTTTCCTGGTTATCAAGTGACCATTTAAACATAATTACATGCCGATGAAGAATGAATGTACATGAACCCGATTCACACCATTTTTCTAACCATAGAAAAAATTTCATATTTATGGTATTTGAAACTGACAATTCGACTATCTGTGTAAAATGACGACGGGGTGATCTATCGCTTTCAAGATAAACGTTCATGAATCATAACGGGCTTCCCCTCCCTATCATGAAAATTTTGCGATTCATCTTTTATTTCGTGTTGATCGTGGATTTCGTGGTTAACAGTATTTTCACGATAAAGATATTGGGTGCGTTGGATGAACGAAAAGGATTTTTTGCAGCAGGCCGATGATTATTTGCAGGTCGAAAAAGCGATCAGCTATGTATCGGCCAATTTCAAGTCCCGGCCCATGCTGGATCAAATTGCCGAAAATCTGCGGTTGAGTAACGATCAGTTAGCCAGACTGTTTGATCGTTGGGCTGGGGTTGGCCCGATACAATTCTTTCAGTTATTATCACAGGATCACACCCGGCGGAAGCTTGCCGAATTCAGGGGGCAAGACCGTACAGACAGTTCGTCGGAATCGAGAATTTCGGGAAACAGCCATTGGCATGATTCATTCGTTCATTTCGAGATGATGACATCCGGGGAATCCAATCTCGTGAGTTCGTGCATGAAAATGGAATACGGATTTCACCCTACGCCGTTTGGCGAGTGTTTTCTGGTGTGGACGGAAAAAGGGATTCACCATCTTGGGTTTGTAGAAAGTCTTGATCGCGATGGTACATTGAACCGGTTTAAGCTCAGTCGGCCCCGTACAATGTTATCTGAAAATCGTGCCGAAATCGGTTTCCTTGTGAATCGAATATTCAACACCAACCACGGCCAGGAATCATGCCCTTTTCATCTGTTGTTGAAAGGAACGAATTTTCAGATAACCGTCTGGCAGACTTTGTTGGGGATTCCCACCGGAAGTGTGGCCAGTTATGAAGATATTGCCGCCGGCATCGGCCGTCCCAAGGCTGTACGGGCCGTTGCCAATGCCGTTGCAGCCAATCCAGTGGCGTATCTGATTCCCTGTCATCGCGTGATCGCAAAATCGGGGCGAATTCATCAATACCGCTGGGGTGTCGTAAGGAAGAAAGCGATACTGGGCTGGGAGGCATCCAGGATTAAACCGTAAAGAAGCCCAGCCCGAATCAAGATACAGAAGCTTCTCGAATCGTCAGGTAGTATGGCTGTCTTTTTCAGTGGGTCTGGAAGAAATCTGGGAGCGAACGAGCCATGTGGAAACGGATATCGGATAGTGTTTGATGATGTTGCCAGCGTGGATCAGGGGTTGCCCGGAGAGTTTGGACTGATTGATTTCAGACATATTTCAGACACCGCG
>CAYQKZ010000191.1:0-6838 GCA_964418135.1 uncultured Desulfobacterales bacterium | reverse complement strand
ATTTGGCCCACTCCCGCCATTCCAATCCGGTCTTTTTCTCCCAGTCGGATACGAAACGGTCGTTGAAAAAAGGACGGAGTTTCTTGATCAAGCGCTTCCAGCCGGTGGCATAATCGTAGGTGAGAACATCTTCCAGAAAGGGAACGATTTCCGCCAGTTTTTCTTTCGGCAGGAACGCATGCGCTTTCATGGTGTAGGACTGCATGAGAGATTCCGGATTCATGGCATTGGCAGTGAGCATGGCCACCTTGAATTTGCGCTGAACGGCCGCCTCCAGCAGATCGAATCCTCGCACGCCCATGATGTCGAGTACAACAAGATCATAGGTACGGGTCTGGATCAATTCCAAAGCGGTTTCATAGGTGCGTGCTTCGTCGATGTGGCAGTCGGGAACATCGATCAGTACCATTTCCTGGAACGTTTCCAGGACGTCCGGTTCGTCGTCCACTGCCAGAATGCGTTTACCTTTCAGAATCGAGTCTGCCATATTCCTTCCTCCGCAGTTATACTATGAGTCGTTACAATCTGCCGTTGCATCAAACTCCCTCCCCCGCCGGGGGAGGGCCGGGGGTTTCAAATGCGCAGATTGTTCCCATTTGAAGTATACATCTTTCGTTTATTTTTTGCTGAAGCCTATCGTTGTGTTGCTCAGCGCCAACGAGTGGCTTTCTTTTGATGGTACAACGAGTCGAAAAGACAACGAACGCCTAAACGTCAGAACATCAGCGCATCAGCATATTCGGCAGAAACGTACACAGGCCCGGAAACAAAAACAGCAGCAAGGCGCAGAACAGCAGGCTGAGTAAAAACGGGTAGACGCCGCTGTAAATTACATTGAACGGCACTTTGGTGATGTTTTTGACCACAAAGACATTGATGGCAACGGGTGGAATGACTACGCCGACCATGACCGTAAGCGAGATGATCATGCCGAACCAGATCGGATCGAATCCCAGCTTGATGATGACCGGGTAAAAAATGGGAGTTGCCAGCACCATAAATGCCAGATCATCGATGAAAGAACCTCCGATCAGATAGATCACCGAGATGATAATCATGATGATATAACGATTGAAGGGAAGTGTGACCACCCAGTCTGCGGCAATCATGGGAATTTTGGTGACAGCCAGGAAGTGGCCGAGGATAACGGAACCGGCGATCAGCATCAGCACCATGCAGGCTGTACGCAGCGATTCGGCCACGGATTTGATATAGCCTTTGAAGTTGAGGTCGCGTTTGGCAATCGAAAGAACGAGTACACAGAACGTTCCCACACTGCCGGCCTCGGTGGGTGTGAAAAAGCCCTGCATCATCCCGCCGATGACCATCAGGAAAATGACGAGAATCCAGGCCACTTCCGGCAAAGACTTGATCCGTTCGCTCCAGGTCGATCGTTCCCCCTTGGGTCCTAGGGCAGGATTGATTCTGCACCAGACGTAGATAATGACGATAAAGAACATTGCAACGATCAGTCCCGGCACCAATCCTGCCAGAAAGAGTTTTCCGATGGACTGTTCGGTGATGATACCGAAGACGATCAGGGTGACACTCGGTGGGATCAGCACCCCCAGTGTTCCCACGGTGGCCACGATCCCGGTCGAGAGTTTCTTGTCGTAGTTGTAGGCGTCCATTTCAGGCACAGCCACACTGGCAAATGTAGCGGCGGTGGCCGGAGAAGAACCGCAGATGGCCTTGAAGGCGGTAGCACCCACCACGGTCGCCATGGCCAGACCGCCGGGGATATGACCGATGAACTTATAGGCGGATGAATACAGTCGTTTGGCAATGCCTGCGTTGAAGGCGATCTGACCCATCAGGATAAACAGCGGAATGACGGTGAAGCCATAGGAGGAAAGAACGTCGAAAAAGTCCTTGGCCAGAAGGTTCAGCCCGGCTTTCCAGGAGACGATGATGCTGAATCCGACAAAGCCGACCAGTGACATGGCAAAAGCCAGTTCGATGCCGGTAAGAAAGAGAAGCAGAACGACTGCCAGGCCGATGATACCGATGGTAACTTCATTCATCGTAAACCCCCTGGGATATCTTGACGATATCGGCCACCAGCACCATACACTGTACAAAGCAGCAGAAGGCGACCCCATAGGCGATCGGATAAAACGGCAGTCTCAGCGTCATTGAAACCTCGCCGGTTTTCTGCAGGTTCATTCCCACTTTGAACAGATTCCATCCGATGAGACCGAACAGAACAATGCCGAGACAACGGGTGAGACTGTTGAAAAATGTTCGAATCCGTGGAGGCAGTTTCAGCAGAAAAAAGTCGACGTAGATGTGCCCGCGTTTGAATGATGTCAGGGGAAGGGCAAATCCGATGACAACGGCTCCGGAAAATGCCACAAGCTCGTACGTGCCTGTAATTGGCATCCGGAATGAGCGCAGAATGACATCGAGTACCGTCAGCACCATGATAAACGTCATGGCGATGCCGGCGACAATGTAGATGCTGCGACTCAGCCGACTGGTAAAATTGAGAAAAACCTGCAAAGACGCCTCCTCTTGGATGCGATTCCGATACGCATGTTGGCCAATGATCCGCGACAGGGGCTCCCCTGTCGAGAAAAAAGGGCACGGGGGATTTCAGACGCAATCAACCTGACAGATCCCCCTCGATGTATGATCGCTTATTGTAATTTTTTCAACTCTTCCATGCAAAATGCAAGCACTTCCTGACCGGGAAGGTTTTTGGCCTTCATATTGGCCATGTATTCATCCAATATCGGCTGTACCATTTTAGCCCATCTGGCATCTTCTTCTTTGCTGAGCTGAATGATCTGGTTTCCTTTGGACAGGGTGAAATCCCGACCTTCTTTGTCGATTTCATCCCAGCCGTTACCGGTCTTCAATATCCATTCCTGACTGACTTGCTCGACCGTTTTTTGAACATCTGGCGGAAGTGCCGCCCATTTTTCCTTGTTCATGACCACGAAAAAACCTGTGGAATACGCCGAACCGAAATTTTCAGTGGTGGATTTGATCACTTCTGCCAATTTCCATCCTTTGAGCGATTCGATCGGATTGAGTCCGCCTTCGGCCACCCCTTTCTGCTGGGCGTCATATCTTTCCGGCATCGACATGGCAACAGGCGTTGCCCCCAATGCGGCAACCACTTTGGCGCTCAAACCATGGCAGGCGATCTTCATGCCTTTCAGCTCATCGAGATTGGCAACCGGTTTTTTGGTGTGCAGAATCCCCGGGCCATGCGCATGCAGGTACAATACCTTGACGTCGTCCAACTCTTTGGGCTTGAATTTCTGATAATAGAGATTGATGAGCTGGGTGGCTGCCAGACCGTTCTTGTAGCCCAATGGCAGGTCGATGACTTCGGACAGCGGGAATCGGCCGCGGGTATATCCAAGAACCGACATGCCGATGTCGGAAAGGCCGTTGACCACACCATCATAGCATTTGTCGGCGGGAGTCAAGGTGCCGCCCGGGAAGATGGTGATTTTTACCGCGCCGTTCGTGCGTTTTTCAATTTCCTGAGCCCATTCGGTGGCCAGCACGGTATTTTTATGCGGCGCCGGGAAAAAAATGGAATAGTTGAGTTTGATCGGATCGGCCGCATGGATTGTTCCGGAACCGAAAAAAATTACAAAGCCCACGACTGCGGCCGCCAAGATTGTGTTTGTCCTTGTTGTATTTCTCATCAGAATTTTCCTCATGTATGAAGTGGGTGTTAGGTGTTAAGTGTCAGTGATTACGGATCGGTTATTGGCATGGTACCCCATAAAAGGTAAAAACGCATCGTTTTTCAGATACTGCATATATACTGCGAAAGGACATAATCCTTACTTTCCTAATGCTCCCTCTCCCAGCGGGGGAGGGTTGGGGTGGGGGTTCAAATAGTTAAATTATGCCCGTTCGCAGTATATATCCACCGGCTGTTTCCATAGTCAAATGCACGTGCCTTGTCAATTGAAAACTGCCAGGATACCACCCCCGTCCGTCCAAGTGGAGGGGACGCGGTGATTTCAGTTGAAATTGGAAGACGATCATTCATAAAAAATTCCAAGGACGAACCTTGTTTCGGATACTCCCACCAAGAGCTGCATCCATAAATTCATCGGCCAGCACCTGGCCGGCTTCGACAACGGCATTCCAATAAGCGAATCGCTGCGAATCCTGGCCGTCAAATCGGTAGAAATCGTTGCGATCCGGAATTTTGTGATAGGGAAGTCGGTCGACAAACTGGGGAGAGGGGGCCAGCAACAATACATTTTCCATATTCCGGGCACCGGGTTTTCGCCAGGTCAGCTTTTTGTCGAGCCATCCGGGAATGACGCGCTCCATGTAATGCGGAAACAGGGTCAGTCCGTCGGTCCGGCTTGAAAGCGGAATATCCATATGATAATCGATGACCCCGCCATCCCGATAAACGCCGGAAGGAGACACGGGGATGTTCTTGACACCCGACATCACCCATGGAATGGATCCCGAAGCCAGCAGAGCCCTGGGCAGATTATCCGGGGTAAGCGGAACCTGGTGAATGGGAAATCCGGTGATCTTAAAAAAAGGCGGAGGGTTCCGGGAATCATAGAAAAGCACTCTTTCAAAGAAAATTTTAAGCAGAGACCGGCTGACCAGATTGCCCATTGCCGCAATCAGCAGTGCTGTAGCCAGCAGAAGCCGGCTGTCGCTGGCCGCAAGTCCTTTACAGCGGACTGCCATAAAATTAAGCCGTAAATAGGGGTGACTCAGAATTTCCCATGATCCACGGTCTTTCAGAAATGCCTCCTGAATCCGGGTGCTTTCCCGTGATACGGTTTCCGGAGACGGTTTTCCGATATAAGCCTGATGGATATACGCGGATTCGAAGTCCGACAGAGACGATTGGGGATCTGCCATGCACTGTCCGGCAAAACGCCATGCACCGATCGAAGAGCCGATCAGAAACAGCGGCGAAGTTCTGCCGTGAAACCATTCCGAGAAAACAGCCTTGTCCAGGTGACGCAGAACCAGCCATTTGGGCCCACCGGCAGCTCCGGCAACCACCGAAATCCTGTCGGGCTTCAGCCCTTCATCCCGGATAATTTCAAATGCTTTTTTGCCGGCGTAAAATACCAGATTATCTTTCATATTGCCTGCCGGCTGCTGTCTGAATCCCAGTCTGTTTCGGATATCCCGGATAGAAATTGTGGGGATGTAAATGCCGGATTCGGATATCGGTAGAATCCCCGGCCGGTTTTGGTTCCAAGCCTTCCCGCATCTACATATGCTTTCATGAATGCTGCATTGGCAAGGGCTTGTGGATCATCGTTCTTTTGGGCCCAGTAATCGGTGACCTTCCAAACCGTGTCCAGACCAATGCTATCCATCATTCCGAAAGGCCCGACCAGGGTATTCATAACGCCCATCCACGCCCGGTCGATGTCTTCAAGACCGGCAACACCGTTGGCGGCCAATGTCTGGGCTGCCTTGAAAACTTCGGAGAGCATGGCATTGAATACATACCCGTAATTTTCTTTTTTCAAAAGGATTGCCACCTGTCCGATCCGGGCGGCGAAAGCCCGGATCAAATCCAGGGTCTCTGCCGACGTGCCGGGGTGTGGCATGATATCGACGATATCGGTCACGCGGATATCATGAAAATGTAAAGCAGCGAATCTGTCGGGGCGGCCCGTGGCCTCGGCGAACATGGAGGGAATGAGGGTGGATGTGTTCGTTGTAAAAATGGTATGCTCCGGACATATCAGGTTGAATTGGGAAAAAACCCGAGCTTTCAGGGCCGGATCTTCGGGAACCGACTCACTGACGAAATCGACGCCTGTTGCCGCTTCTTCCGGTGAGCTTGATCCGTGGATGCGCCGGATGGCGGTTTCGATGTCGTTCTGGGTCCATTTTCCCGAATCCAGAAAAAAACGGGCCAATTTTTCAATCCGTTTCAGACTGGCTTGCAGAACAGATGTATCCACATCGTAGAGAACGACTTCATAGCCGCTGACTGCACACTGAAAGGCGATCTGCTGCCCCATGGTTCCTGCGCCGACGATCAGAATTTTTCGAATGTCTTCAATCTTCATGTTCGATCCCATAAACTTACAGAATAGTCATTGTTGGTATTTCGATACGTGTTCAATATCATCCCCTGCACTTAGAAACTATACTGCGAAAGGGCATGTTCCTTACTTTCCTGTTGTTCCCTCCCCCAGCGGGGGAGGGCTGGGGTGGGGGTTCAAAAGTTAAGATTATGCCCGTTGACAGTATATCTTAAAATTCTGGATCAGGCCCGATAACAAGACGGAAGGTGATTCAATAGCGGAGCATACACGGTAGTGTGTGCGCATTTTGAATCACCTTCCAACGCAGTTAGTGGGTCTCAGACGGGATTTTGAGATAGTTTCTTATTGCAAACGTACCTGAAATTGCTTTCTTTATCAATGAAATCATGAAGAATCGGAACCATTGATAATAGCCCGTGAAACTGATTTTCACTTGCAGTCCAACCCTTCGGAAAGGGTCGATGATCCGATCCCATTGAACTGAACCAGTGCCAGACCGTGCGATAACAAACAAAAAAGGCGGAACGGTAAAAAGGTAAATCCCTCTTACCGACCCGCCTTTAGGCTTGATAATCTGGAAGAAATGTGGGGTTACGTCGAGCAGCAGGAACCCGTGGTTCCGCAACTGGAGCATCCGGACGTAAAGTCGATGCCGCAATCCACTTTGAAGCCGCTGACCAGAAAATCCACTTTGATGGGTTTGACTTTTTCCATGAATTCCTTGTCTACGATATATTTGAAACCATCAATTTCAAAAACATTATCCGTGTCTTTTGACTCATCCAGAGCCATTGCCATACTTGGCCCGCCTCATCCGCCTT
>CAYQKZ010000190.1:0-6844 GCA_964418135.1 uncultured Desulfobacterales bacterium | reverse complement strand
AACAGTTCCGGATACTGTCCGGTTCCCGTCCGCTTGCTCCGGAGGTGTTCGAGCATATTCAGGGGCTGCGCCGACAGGTTTATGACAGTCATGATTATCAGGAAGGGATCACCTCGTTTCTCGAAAAACGATCCCCGGTTTTTACGGGTAACTGATGGCGCATACTCAGTCGATCATGAAATCGGTTGGGGCGGATAAATGCTTTGTGGGGCAAATCGACAACTGACGTGAAGAGGAATCCATGTCTCAGGACGATGTTGAACGATTGTTGGGACGATTGATTACCGATGAGACTTTCCGGAAACTGGCAGCCGATTCTCTTGCCGCTGCCTGCGTGCAAAATGGATTTCAGTTGAGTGGTACGGAATTGGAACTGCTGTCCGATCTCGACGTGGAATGGTTTATAGAGTTCAGCCGGCGGGTCGATCCGGGCCTGTGCCGGGCGGGCATAAAACCGGCGGGCTTCGCCTGATGCCGGTTTGCCGAGAGGATAAAACTGTTGTAAAATTTTCGTAAATGGGGAAGACGTTCCATGAATGACATATGCGTGTTAACCATTTGAACGGCATCGGTGTGGATTCGTCCGGTGAAAACAACAAATCAAAGGAGAAAAAAATGAAAAAACAGTTGATCGTATTGGTTATGGCAGTTC
The DNA here is from genome assembly GCA_964418135.1 of uncultured Desulfobacterales bacterium. Classification (GTDB taxonomy): domain Bacteria; phylum Desulfobacterota; class Desulfobacteria; order Desulfobacterales; family Desulfatirhabdiaceae; genus RAAP-1. The sequence continues at coordinate 6,192 of CAYQKZ010000190.1, read as the reverse complement.
TGTTTGCGGCAGGAACACAGTCTGCTTTTGCAGCGGATCAAACCAGGAAAAAAACAAAGGAGCCTGGAGCCATCGTGGCCGAGACCGTTCAAGGGGTGGCCAAAGTGACGGCTGTCGATGCGGCCAGGCGAACGGTGACGTTCGAAATGGATGGTGTGTCGAAGACGATCATCTGCGGGCCTGAAGTCCGGAACTTCGATCAGATTGCGGTGGGAGACAACCTCAAGGTCACCTTTGTGGAGGCCATGGCGGTTTACCTTCAGAAGGCCGGTGTACCGGCCGGTGGCGATGAAGTTTCCTCGGTGACATTGGCGCCCAAAGGCGCCAAGCCGGGAATTCTCGTGACAGATACCGTCGTTATGCAATCCAGGATCGATGCCGTCAATGTCAAGAAACGCACGGTAACGATCACGACCCCGGATGGCAAGACCCATACCCTGAAAGTCGCCAAGTCGGTCAAGGGACTCAAAGACCTGAAAAAAGGCGATGACATCGTGGTTCGGTTTACCGAGGCACTTGCCATCGTCATCGAAGCACCCAACACGTAATCCGGTATATCACCGGCTCCTCCCCCCCAGCGGGGGGAGGTCGGAAGGGGGGGCTCCAATCATGGGTGAAATATTTCTGACGACACTGCCGCTTTCCGTGGCAGCTTCTATCAGCATCACTTCTTTTCTCGTGTTTTTTGCCACCCTTCTGGCGCCGGAAAATCAGTTACGAAACGGCCTGGCGCTCATCGTCGGAGGCATTGTCGCCAATGCCGGCCTGACCCTGGCCGTTCTGTTTTCAATCGGTCATGCAGCACCGGCATCCTCTCCGCATCATGACGTCATCCACGCCAGCGTCAACTTCACATTGGCTGCGATATGTCTGATTCTTGTCCTGTTATCGCTGAAGAAAAAAGGTGCGCCAACAAAGAAAAAGAAAAACAGAAGGCCGGGCGGTTTTGGGACGTATATGATGTCCGGCCTGGTGATCCGGCTGATCAGTGCCAACACGGTGCCTCCGTATATCGACGCAGTCAAGGATGTATCGGGCGCGCATCTTCCCCTGATGCCATCGGCTGTTTTGTGTTCGCTGATCATGATCGTTTCGATGCTGCCCCTGATCGTTATCTGGCTGATTTTTCTTCTCAACAAAGAACGTGCTCTGGCCATCATTCATCCCCTTGGGCGGTTTCTGGAGAAACACAGGAAAAGCATCGGCAACATCACCCTGGTTCTGATCGCGTGTTATCTGGTATGCCTTGGATTCGACCACCTTCGGTAAAATTTGAATGATTTCCTCGTTTGGCGGATTTTGATTTACAATTAGGATATTCCTTTCGGCGGATTGCCGATCGCTATAAAAAATGTGATGTTGCAAAATACCGATGGTATGATATTTATCGGAATGGACTGATTCCAGAAAGGTGGCCGATGCGGCAATTGAAAAGCGTTGAATACTTTCTTCATCCTCCGCGAGACGGCTCTTGGCTGCCGGGGGAAAATTCTCGTATGTTCATGAATGCATTCTTTAAGGAGGATTTTAAATGTTGACATCATGCCTGCTGTTGCGATCGAACGGAACGTTGTATCGTGGTGTGGTACGTTCGCTGTCGATCGTTTGTTTTCTCTTCGGATTCATGCAGTCTTCAATGGCGGCTGAGTACGAACAGCCAACTGATATTACAGCCGAAACCATTCTGAAACCCGGGCAGATCAAGGGAGATTACCACTCGGTCGATGCCCGGGTGCAATATGATGGGATGTTTTATCATTTCACGGTGAACTCACCATTCGGTACTTTTCGGGCAAACTCGATCACGGCACTGAATATCTTGATCCATGAACTGGGTGCCATTGCGGTTATGAAAAATGTCAAAACCGATGACACTGCGGTTCAATCGATCGAGCAAACCGGGGAGAAAACGGTTACCGGGTTAAAAAATCTGATTACCAGGCCCGTCTCTACGCTGGGGGGTGCAGCGGAGGGTGTCGGCGACCTGTTCGGCCGTGCTGCTGATACTGTTGGCAGAAGAGAGACAACCGAAACCGAAGACAGCAAATTCGCTCAGGTCGTTGGATTCACAAAATCAAAAGGACAGATTGCCACAAAATTTGGTGTCAGCATCTATTCGAGAAACTCAGTGCTGCAGGATGAACTCGACCGGCTTGCCATGGCCGACTATCTTGGCGGAATCAGTGTCGGATTGGCAACCAGTGTGGTGCCTGGAGTGGGTGGACTGGTGCTGACAACATCCGGTACAGCCCGTCTTCTCAATGAAGTCATCAACAATACGCCGGCATCCAAGCTCTGGGTTCAGAACAAGGACAAACTGATATCCATGGGACTCGATACCGATACGGTCGAGCTTTTTCTCAATAATCCGGTTTTTACTCCGGCGCTTGAGACGGTAATGGTCAATGCTCTCGATGCGATGGAAACGGTGAACAATCGCGGAATGTTCGTTAAAATCGGTCTGCAGGCCGCCAACCCGGATATGGCTGGATTTATCACGGAAATCGCCGTACTCTCGGCAGGATATCATAAAAATATCGCACCGCTGAAGGGGTTGGCCCGTATGGGTCGTCTTGTTAAAGGAATTAGAGAAGATGGAACGACAGTGGTTATTCTGCCGACAGATCACCTCATCTGGAGCGAGCGGGTTGCCGGTGTGGTCACGGACCTGACCGCCGCCAATCTGGGTAGACGGACTGGGTATGAATTATGGGTATTGGGTACGCTCAGCAAAAAGACAAAATCCGAATTGCAGACAAAAGGATGGTTGCTGCAGGAAAATGTCGCAGGCAAACTCATTTCATACGATCCGTCAAGCACATCATCAAAATCCAATTGAAAATGCAGTTCGAAAGCAGCAAAGATCAGTGAAAAGGAGAAATTTCATGCCGACGGGTTACAGACATTCATTTCGGTTTGCGATGCTGATCGTTCTTCTCCTGCCGCTGATCCAGATATTTTCAGGCTGTAAATCCAATGAATCACGCAATGCGGTTGCTTCGGCCGGAACCGTTGTGAAATGTGATTTGGACAGGGAGTTTTCAGCTCAGGATGTTGCGATGGTCACGTCCGAGGCTTTTTCATCGACAGGGGAGGATATTCAAGAGTTAATCAATTCATCAACTGCCGTAAATGTTTATCTCATTGAATATTATACAAAAAATTACGATGGACAATTGATCGTCGCTTCAGGTGTTATTGCGGCGCCGGTTCCGGCTGCCGAAGCCTATCCCGTTGTTACATATATGCACGGTACCATGTTCACGGATATGGACGTGCCGTCCTTTACAATTACAGACCCCGAACATGAGGCGCTTCTTGCCATCTCACTTTTTGCCGGCCATGGCTATGTGCTGGTCATGCCGGACTACATCGGGCAGGGGAAAGGTTCGAAAGTCGTACAACCTTATCTTCATGCGGATACGACCGCGGCTTCAACCGCCGATATGCTGACCGCGTTCCACACACTTTCCCCCACATTGAATGTCAAACTGAATTCCAGATTGTTCCTCTGCGGTCTGTCTCAGGGAGGGCATGGCGTCATGGCGCTTCAGAAATATGTCGAATCGTCACCTGCCGCTCAGCCCTTCGCCCTGACTGCTGCCGCATCTATTGCCGGTCCGTATGCCATTCCCGCTGTCTGGGAATTCTGGTTACAGAATAATCCGGAAGGTGTTTCGCCGGTAGTGCTTCACCTCATTATGGCTTACCAAAAAATATATGGTTTCAACGATGCATTGACCGATATGTTCTTGTCGCCTTATGATATCCGGGTTGAAAATATCGATGACGGAACGCATGATGGCGAAGAAATGGCAGAATTACTCCCCACGGAATTACAAAAACTGCTTCAGGAAAAATTCATCGAAGAAGTCAATGCCAACACCCACCCTTTCTACAAAGCGATGATTGCCAACAGTACGTATGATTTTGCTCCGACAACGCCGACACGCCTGTATCATGGCGTCAACGACGAGCTGGTTCCCATGTCTTGTTCGGAATTCACGATTGCGCATATGAAATCGCTGGGTGCGCAGCACGTCGAGCTTATTCCGTTAAATTCGGAGTGGGACCACATATCGTCTGTTATTCCTTCGATGTTGTCGGCGAAAATGTGGTTTGACTCCTTTTAAGCTTTACTGAGGGAGCATAAGGAAAGTGCAGATTATGCCAGTTCGCAGTTTACATCGGCTCATCCGCCGGAAAGCAGCGTAATCAAGCGGACTTCATTCCCGTCTTCGAGAAAGTCATTCGCGTCTTTCCGATGTCCGTCGATAAATACCATCAGTTTCAGTTCGGGAGGGATGGCCAGTCTCGCGATCAGACTGCGGATCGTCAGTCCTGCAGCGACCTCCATATCTTTTTCCGCAACATATCTGCGGATGATCCCGGCGGGTTTTAAGCGTATTCTTATCAAGGGCATTCGTAATCAGTAATCAGTAATCAGTAATCAGTAATCAGTCTGTCCGCCCTCCGTCCTCCGTTCTCCGCCCTCTACTGAAATCAAGCCGCAGTCGTTCAGTGCGGATGCAACGGGGATTCCCTTGACGGGGTCCATTTCCATGAGGCGGTAAAAGGTTGATTTCATGCTGTCCAGATCGATGGCAATGCCTTCGGGTTCGCCGTCTCGAGCTGGTTCCAGGATGCGGGGGGGCAGGGTGTCGTCGGCAGCGGTGCGTCCGAAGCGGTAATTGATCAGGCGTTTGAGATAGAAAATGCGTTTTCCGGCCAGCATCATGGCCGCAATGTCCCAGTTGTAGCCGGCAACCGTATTGAAAAGAGCGACCCATTCCGGAATGGTGATTTCCCGGTCGGCAAACTGACAGAAACACGCGCTGTTTTCGATAGAACCCAGGGCGACGGCAATGACGGCGGCCTCTGCCTTGTTTTCGTCTGTTTTAGGTTCCAGCTCGTATTCAAAACCGATTTCCGGATAATAACAGGCGCCCATTTCCATAAAGAGCATGGGAAATGCCACATGGCAGGCGCCACGGGGGCTGATGGCATAGGTGAGGGCCAGGCCGTGTCCGCCTCCGCGGGGATCATGAGCCGGAACTTCCAGTCCTTTGGCGTGAGCGGTGTAATCGCTGGAACCCTTGCCGACCCGACGGGCGGCAGCAGCACTGCCTTCGGCCAGAAAACTGCCCAGGTTGCCGGTTCTGGCGGCAATGGCTGGAATCAGCACATCGATCACCGTTGCCATGTCTCCCCAGTTCAGAGAAATCCCGTCGGTGTCAGTGGTGGTGATATCTCCTTTTTCGAAAGCCTCCATGGCCCACGCGATGGTGGCACCGGTGGTGATGGTATCCAGGCCCAGGTCATTGCAAATTCGGCCGGCTTTGCAGACAGCCGCCAGATCCATGGAACCGATCAGGGAACCCAGCGAGACGATGGTCTCATATTCCGGGCCGGGACCGTCCGGGATGGCAAAAGGGCCTTCCGTGATCCGGACATTTCGTTTGCAGGCGATGGTGCAGTAAGCGCAGGCCCCAACATGGGTCAGATATTTTTCGGTCAGAGTGCTTCCGGTCAGGGCTTCGGCCATTTCCTGCCAGAAATTGGAGGTGAAGTTCCGGATGGGCACATCGCCGCTGTACACCCCGCCTTCGAGATTGGCGGCAGTACCGTTGACGCGCATCACATCGGAGGCCAGGGCTTCCTTGATCCGGGGGGTGAGTTCTTTTCGAAGGGTTTCAAATGCGTCGGGATCAGCCAGTGTCATGGTGCGGGTCGATGCGTGGACAACGATGGCCTTCAAGTTCTTGGCGCCCATCACCGCTCCGAATCCGGCCCTGCCGAAGGCATGATGCGCCTCGTTCAAAATCAAAGCGTACTTCACCTGATTTTCTCCGGCCGGGCCGATGACGAGATTGCGCCAGGTTTTCCCGAATTTTTCTTTCAGGCTGCGGTTCACCGACTCGATGCCTTTTCCCCAGTACTCTGCTGCACTCTCGATGCGGACATCGCTGTCTTCAATGACGAGAAGAGACGGCTTTTCGGCTTTTCCGGTGAAAACAATGCCGTCGAAACCGGCATAGCGAAGTTCCGGGGCAAAGTATCCGCCGCAGGAAGAATCTCCCCAGTTGCCGGTCAGTGGAGATCGGCCGGCAACACTGCTGCGACTGGCGCCGGAGAGTTTCAATCCGGCGAATGGGCCGTTCATGAAAATGAGCATGGCTTCCGGAGACAGCG
>CAYQKZ010000189.1:0-6853 GCA_964418135.1 uncultured Desulfobacterales bacterium | reverse complement strand
GGCGGGCGGTGGCACAGGGATCTGGGATTGGCCACCGCCAATACCCTGGCCGCCATCAGCGCCGGTGCCAGACAGGCGGAGGTTACCATCAACGGCATCGGCGAGCGCGCCGGCAACACCTCTCTCGAAGAAGTGATCATGGCCCTGCACACCCGGCCCAATTTTCTGTCGTTTTCATCGGGTATCAAAACGGAATTCATCTATCCCACCAGTCGTCTGGTCAGCATGATCACCGGCATTCCGGTTCAGCCCAACAAGGCCATTGTCGGGGCCAATGCCTTTGCACACGAGGCCGGCATTCATCAGGACGGGGTGTTGAAGAATCCCATGACGTATGAAATCATGAAGCCTGAAACAATCGGTCTGAACACCAACAAACTGGTTCTGGGAAAACATTCCGGGCGACATGCCCTGCGGAGTCATTTAAAGGATTTGGGATATGATCTCTCGGATGAAGAGCTGCAATTGGTTTTTACCAAATTCAAGGAACTGGCAGACAAGAAAAAACATGTGGTGGACGAGGATCTGGAAGTCTTGGTCACCGAAGGGATCCTGCAAAGCCATGATGTCTTCGCCCTGGATTATCTGCATGTCACCAGCGGCACAACGGTTTTACCCATGGCCAGTGTACGGATGCTGGTCAACGGCAGACCCGTTCAGGGAGCCGAATACGGAAACGGCCCCATCGATGCCGTCTATAAGGCGATTGCAGGGTTGACCGGAACCGGTTCCGAACTGCTGCGATTTTCCATCAACGCCATTACCGGCGGCACCGATGCCCAGGGGGAGGTAACCGTCCGGTTGCGGGAAAATGGACTCGAAGCCATGGGAAGAGGGGCGGATCCGGATGTGATCACAGCCGGTGCCAAAGCTTACATCAACGGACTGAATCGGTTGGAGTATCTGAAATCACATCCGATTGCACCGATGGAATGAAGATTGTGATCAGTGGTCTGTTGCCGCAGATCACTGATTCATTCATTTTGAAGCTTGATTGCCATCTGAACGATAGCATCCACTTCACCGGCAGGTACTTTTCCGCGAACGATCACCCGAACGACTCGGTTCTTGTCCAGAAGAACGGCATTGGCGGTGTCTGTTTCGAGGCCCCAGGCATTTCTGAGTTTAGCATCATAATCGAACAAAATGATGGTGTTGTATTTTTTGGCTTTATTTCCGGCCATCGTCCGGATCAGGGCATCGGGTTTCCATGTGGCTTTGCAGTCCACGATACCGATTCCTTTGTAGGTCTCTTCCTTCAGCAACCCCTGGTCTTTGGCCTTTTTCATGGCATCGGTAAAATGCTCGTTCAGATCGGACTCGTCCGGGTCCACATAATTGACCAGCAGAACTCTTCCTGACCAGGATTCCATTGAAAAATCTTTTCCATCCGAATCCTTAAACGACCAGTCCGACGCCTTCATGCCTGCCATCAAGGCTTCCGCCCCCACCATGGAACCCCAGCACGACATCAGAACAATCGCCACCAGATTCCATATCACCAACTTTCGATTCATCTCTTCTCTCCCTTCTTCACCATGAAATCAATCAATCTATTGCCGATTCAACCGCAATCAATCCCCCATTTCCGCCATAAACTCATCGAAGAGTTTTTCCAGCCCCAGCTTATGCTGTGCTTCTTCCTGGCAAAGTATTTTGAAAATATTTCTGGCTATCTCGGTCTCAGACTGCCGGTACAGTTCATTATAGAGCTTCAACGCCTTTTCTTCCCGCTTCATGGCCAGAAGCAGAACATCCCGATAAGACATGCCGTTGTGCCAGGCAATCTCCACCATCATATCACTGCGTTTGAGATCGCCGATCCATTTGAATTTATAATTCTGCGTCACTAAAGCACATTCCCCCGTACAATCGAGATTTTGAAGCAGATACCGATGCTTTTGCTCTTCTTTGGCAAAATCGAGAAACATCTGCCGGGTTTCCTCACGGGATTCATTCGCCGCCGCCTGTTCATAAAAAGAGGCGGCTTCGATTTCCTTTTCAACGGCAAAATCAATGATGGCCTGATAATTCTGAAATTCCATTCCCATATCCTTTCTTGATAGACCCTCGCCCCCTGCCCTCTTTTATCCTATCCGGTTTTCAGTGTTCCCGTGATCTCGGACAGACTTTCGATTTGATGCTGTACCATGAACGCCTCGATGCCTTCGATAATATCGATCGTTGCCCGGGGATTGACGAAATTGGCAGTTCCCACCTGAACGGCGGAAGCGCCGGCAATGATAAATTCCAGGGCATCGGAAGCTGTCATGATTCCGCCGATACCGATGATCGGAACCGATACGGCCTGCGCCGCCTGCCAGACCATTCGGACAGCTACCGGCCGAATGGCTGGGCCCGACAACCCGCCGGTGATATTGGCCAGTTTCGGCCGTCGGGTTTCGATGTCGATAGCCATGCCGGTCAAGGTATTGATGAGGGAAAGACAGTCGGCCCCGGCATCCACGACACGGCGGGCAATCTGTGTAATATCCGTGACATTCGGGGAAAGTTTGACAATCAGGGACTTTGGATAACATTTTCGAACCGCGTGGATCACATCGAAAGCCGCCTGCGGATCCACCCCGAAGGCAATCCCTCCGGACTGGACATTCGGGCAGGAAATGTTGACCTCGACAGCGGAAATGCCATCTACATCCGCAACCCGACGCGCCAGCTCGCAATAGTCTTCGATGCATTTTCCGTAGATATTGACGATCAGCGGAGAGGACAGGGTCCGCAAAAATGGCAGTTTATGGGCGATGAACGCCTCGATACCGACATTTTCCAGCCCGATGGCATTCAGCATACCACAGGGAGTCTCGACAATTCGGGGCGGCGGGTTGCCAATGGAGGGCTCCAGAGAAAGTCCCTTGACGATGATGGCGCCGAGTCGATTCAGATCCACCAGATCGACAAATTCGCCGGCATATCCGAATGTTCCCGATGCGGTCATGACCGGATTTTTCAGGTGCAGTCCGGCGATTGTCACCTGAAGATCAACGGATGGTTTCATTCCCAGGTATATCCTATGCGTTTGCCCACGGACTTGATACGGGCTTCGAGATTGAGAAGATAAGCGGGTTCCGGCGGTTTGGGATATGGTTTGATATCATATTCGACAGCCTTGATCCGGAACACGACATGCGCCACATCGCCATGTTCCTCCGCGAGAAGGCGTTCCGCCAGAATTCTGAATTCATCACAATATTTCAGTGATCGCGAAATATAGTTTTTGGCATCCGATCCGGTGAATACATACCTGTGAGCCGTACATACCACGTCGGAATCAAGCCGTTCCAGCTTCTTCATGGAATCGACATATTGATCGTAATCCACCAGACAGTCGGAAACGATATATCCGGTCGGATCGGCAACCCCGGCCGCTTCCGAACAAATCAGCGCTTTGATCTCCGGAATATAAAAACTCAAACAGTCCCGTGTATGACCGGGGGTTTCTAATACCAGAAGGGTTCGATCCGCCGATATGGGTAACACATCACCTTGCCGGACCGTCATGTCGATTTCAAAAGGAGTGAATTCAATGGATGCATCCGCCTGAAACCCGCTTCGCCGGAACATTTCCACAGATGAACGGTTCAGCTGACGAATCAGCGCTATGGCATTCGGCCGGGCCAGAGTGATCTTGGCCGGTACCGATGAGACGACTTTCATCAGCGGAAAATGAGATTTCAGCACAGAAACCGATCCGCAATGATCGAAATGGGAATGGGTCAATAGACAATATGCAGGAGAACGGTTTCCCAGCACATTGGAAACGGCATCCGCATAGTGATGTCCCAAAAACGAGAAGCCGGCGTCAAATATGACCGGATTTTCCCCATCCAGCAGATAAACGGGAACAGCCGGATTTCCCAGCATATACAGCCTGTCGGCTATGCATCCGGTTTGATCGATGATCACAACAATTTCCTTTGGTAAATGATATTCCAGTGGTTATTTTCAAAAAATAGCTGTATATAACTTCATCTGTCATAACCCGTATTTCTATAGACCATGTCATGCATTTGATCAAGGAGATATATGGCAGGAAACGACCAACCCGTTCATAGGGAAAACGCTGAATGACTGGCCGGATGCAACTGATTGTGATCCAAGAAAATCCGTTGAAGATTTCGCAAATGATCCAAGGGCCGAAATGCATAGACTACAGCACAGCCTATGCATTGTCCGGGGTTGAAGGAATACAGCTTGCAAAGGATATGAAACCGGATTTGGTTATCGTCGATGCTATGCTACCGGATACCAAAGGAGTGGATGTCTGCCGTGGGATCAAATCCGATCCAGCGCTCTCACAGTGCCTCGTTCTTCTTTTAGAGAGTACAGCAGCGCCGACAACAGCAGACTATCTTGAATCTGTTGAAACCTGTACGGACAGCTATATCGCTCGGCCTGTCTCGAATGAGGAACTGTCTGCGCATATTCAGACCATGCTGAGAATCAAATCTATTCAGCATGACTTTCAGGCTGGCATGGATCGGTTCCGCCAGGTGTTTGAAACCGTCCGATTGCCGTTTCTGATCCTGGATGAAAGCGGTTCCATCATATCGGTCAATCCGGCATGGGAAAAACGGATAGGCTACAATAAAACGGACGTCATCGGAACATCTATTTATGACATGCTGTCTGATTCAGACGCAAACAATCTCCGTTTCTATTTATCTTATAAGGAAACATCCGAATCCATCCCCGATGTCGAATTGAATGTATGTTGCAAAGATGGATCAATGATTCGTATTCTGTTCAACAGCTTCCGGGAAACCGATATCGATGGCGGACATCCATCGATATTTTGCACGATGTATGATCTTCCCCATAAATCAACAAGCCCAGACAATTTCTTGAAGGCCCAGCAACTTGAATTCACCGCCACTTTGGCCGGCGGAATCGCTCATGATTTCAATAATCTGCTGATGTCGATCATGGGGAATATTTCACTGGCACAGTTGTTGATCAATCCCGAAGACAAAGCCGTCAAAATGCTTCAACGGGCCGAAGCCATGTGCAATGAGGGCAAAGCGCTGACTCAGCAATTCATCATTCTGTCAAAATGCGGATATCCATCGAAAAAACCTTCATCGATTCTCAAACTGCTCAAAGATTCTTCGGTAATCGAAAAAACGAATCCAAAGATCGATGTGATACTGGATTTACCCGATGACATCTGGAAGATAGAAGTCGATGAATATCAGATCAAATATGTACTTTCCCATTTAATGACCAATGCGGCCGAGTCCATGCCGGACGGCGGAAAGGTTCATATCTCGATTCGAAACATCATCTCATCCGAAAAACCGCCGCTTCCCGCTCATCCGATTGCGTCGGGCTGCTTTCTGAATATAGGGATCACGGATCACGGAAAGGGAATTTCATCCGAACATCTTCCCCGCATATTCGATCCCTATTACACGACAAAGGAAATGGGTCCCCGAAAAGGGCTGGGGCTGGGGTTGACGACCGTTTATTCCATCATTCACAAGCATGACGGATTTATTTTTATCGAATCCGAAGTCAACCAGGGAACAACCGTAAACATCTACCTGCCGGCCCTTCCCGAATAATCGATATCCCACTGGGTTTCCTTCGGAAACTCGGAACGATTTCATTTTACATTATGACGGCGAAACACCGAATCTAAGCCACTTGAACTGTGTCTGAACCTCTTTGGTAATGGATTTTCCGGTTTTGGCCATAAAAATGTTTTCCGGTTTCAAGCAGATATTGGGCTCATTGGTCTGAAACTCCTGAAATCCGAATGGCCCGAACAGGCGGATAAGCATGGTACGGTAGTCCTGAGCGGTTTTGAGGGCGCCATCCAGATCCCATGTCCAGGAATAACCCACCATATAGGCAATCATATCCTCGATCCGAGGATGATTCAGCAACTGCTGAATGATGCCGCTGGCCACACCGGTAGATCGCCAATCCCGGCATACTTCGATGGCTTTGATTTCGATCATGACATCAGGGCCCAGTTCAGACCACCGTTCCTCCGGTTCCGGATGAACCAGAACGCCGAACCCGATGATGTGCCGGTAGTCGATCAAGGCCAGAACGACGTTGGCATCCGACATTTCGGCAATATTCTCGATGGTCTCTTTCCGGGTATAAAGCGATTTATAATGGGGATGAATGCCGAACTGACTGTCGAAACTGCACAATCGAATTTCATCCCTGCTGCAGAACGATCGGATCAGAATCTTTCCGACAGGCGTTTCCCAAACAAGTGTTGTGGACGCTGATTCTCCCATTCATCCCCTCCGAGGCAAAGGCAATCAAAAATCGCCCCAGTTCTTATGCAGACGCTTGGTCATTATCACGAGATGATGTAAATTTCCGGCGGAATCCTTGATATAATTCTTCAATAGACCCCGCTCGAAAAAATCCAGTTTATGCGCAGATTCTATAGCTGGATCTTCAACCCCGGCGATCAGGTCTGTGCGCAACTCTTCAAGCCCTTTGTCCATACCCAGTTGTATAAGATCCAGAAGCATCCAGGTTCCGAGACGGATATGACGATAGGGTGACAAAATCATCACGCGAATCCGCCCCACATGCTGGGTACATCCAAAACCGCGGATGTGAAGACTGGCATGACCTACAATTTTATCTTCCGATACGGCGACAATGGAATGAACCGTTGCCGAATCGATGCCGTCAATCCATTTTCGGATGACTTTCGGATCGAGGACATCGTATCGCATGAACCACCGGTCCGAATCCGGCAGTTCCGCATAGAACTGGCCCAGCAGGCCCTCATCCGGTTCTTCCAACGGTCGAATGACGGCTTCCTTTCCTTCTTTCAGAACGACTTCCTTGGGATACCTCACGG
>CAYQKZ010000188.1:0-6857 GCA_964418135.1 uncultured Desulfobacterales bacterium | reverse complement strand
GAGGGCCGGGGTGGGGGTTTCAAAAGCGCAGATTGTACCCATTTGAAGTATACATGATATGGCAGGTGAAATACTTTTTCATGTACAGAAAGATTTCTAAGGCGTTTTCCGGTGTTTTGTCATTGATCATCAGCCAAGGACTGCCCCCTCCCATCATCCTCTCTCGTAGAGAGGGCCGAACAATATGGACGAAACAATGATCAATACCGTGTTTTCATATTTGGAACAGCCATCATTTCGGCTTTTGCCGGTAATTTTTCAACGAATGTTAATATTGGCATTATTTTTGCTTATTTTAATAATTTTCATCACCTTTTATCTTTAATGAATATTGGAGATTGATAACATTATGACCCCTATGGACCCTTTTAAAGTCGAAGTACTCCAGTACCACATGGAGCCTAGACCGGGCAAAATCGAAGTCGTTCCCAGCAAACCCTGTCTTTCCCAATCTGACCTTTCCCTCGCCTATACACCGGGTGTGGCCATTCCTTGCCTGGAAATCAAAAAAGATCCGAATTTATCATTTGATTACACCACAAGAGGCAATCTGGTGGGTGTCATAACCAACGGCACCGCAGTACTGGGCCTTGGCAATATCGGGCCTCTGGCCGGAAAGCCCGTCATGGAAGGCAAAGGCGTTCTCTTCAAACGGTTTGCCGATATCGATGTTTTTGATATTGAACTCGATATTCGGGATAAAGATGAATTTATCCGTACCGTCAAAAGCATGGAGCCGACATTCGGCGGTATCAACCTGGAAGACATCAAAGCCCCGGACTGTTTTTATATCGAGGAAGAACTCATCAAGCAAATGTCCATTCCCGTGTTTCATGATGATCAACACGGAACCGCCATCATTTCCAGTGCAGCCCTGCTCAACGCCTGTCTGTTGACCCAACGCAACATGGCCGATACCCGCATCGTAATAAACGGTGCAGGAGCTGCCGGCATTGCCTGCGCCAAGTTGTACATGACAATAGGCGCCCGGCAGGAAAACATCATTTTACTGGATTCGACCGGCGTTATTTACAAGGGACGAACACAAGGTATGAATCCTTACAAGGAATCGTTCGCGCTGGATACGCCAATGCGGACACTGATGGATGCCTGCCAGGGAGCGGATGTGCTGGTGGGGCTTTCTGTCAAGGGCGCTTTTACGCCGGGGATGCTGACGGCTATGCGGGAAAATCCCATTATTTTCGCTCTGGCCAATCCAGATCCTGAAATTGATTACTTCGAAGCCAAAGCCATCCGCCCCGATGCCATCGTGGCGACCGGCCGATCCGATTATCCCAACCAGGTCAACAATGTTTTGGGGTTTCCTTTTATTTTCCGGGGGGCACTGGATGTTCGGGCCAAGGCCATCAACACGGAAATGAAGGTAGCTGCAGTCCGTACCCTGGCGGAACTGGCCAGAGAAGATGTTCCGGATTCGGTGATTCGGGCTTATGGTGGAAAGTCCATGCGATTCGGACCGGATTACATCATTCCCAAACCGCTGGATACACGGGTACTTCTGAAGGTCACTCCTGCAGTAGCCAATGCCGCCGTGGAAAGTGGTGTCGCACGGATTGGGCTTCCCAGCCATGACACCTATATTCAAGAGCTGGAAACCAAGCTGGGGCCGGAGCGGGAAGTGATGCGGAAAATCATTTTTACGGCCCAACAGAATCCTAGGTCGATCGTCCTGCCGGAAGGCAATCATCCGGTCATTCTAAGAGCGGCATCGCAGGTGGTAAAGGAAGGTATTGCCAAGCCCCTCCTGCTCGGAAATGAAGACGAAATCCGAACTCTGGCCAAGGATTTGAATATTTCCTTAGATGGAATGGACATTCTAAATCATTTAAAAAGTCCGCTTTATGAGGAATTCTCGGGGAAACTCTTCGAGTCTCGGGCCAGAAAGGGGTGGTCTCCGGCGGAAACCCGCTGGCAGCTTCGGAATCGATTCACCTTCGGCGCCATGATGGTCCGGGAAGGGTTGGTGCATGGACAGGTGCATGGAATCAGCCGGTCTTATCCGGATTCGATCCGGCCGGTGCTTCAGGTCATTCCCCGAAGGCCGGGGGCTTCGGTGGTTGCAGGTCTTTACATGATGATTTTCAGAGGACATGCCCTTTTTCTGGCGGACACCACCGTCAACATTCACCCCAGTTCCGAAGTACTGGCCGAGATTGCGATCCTTTCTGCCGAAATGGTAGGATTTTTCGATATCAAGCCGATTGTGGCCATGATTTCTTTCTCCAATTTCGGCTCCACCCGCCATCCGGATGCCCGAAGGGTGGAGAAGGCAGTTGAAATCGCACGAACCCGAAAGCCCGATCTGATTATCGATGGAGAGATGCAGGCGGATACCGCTGTATCTGCAGAAATATTGAACCGACTCTATCCCTTCAACCGCCTGGAAGCGCCGGCCAATGTGCTGATTTTTCCGAATCTGGATGCCGGAAACGCGGCTTATAAGCTGCTGTATCACATGGGAGGCGCCAAGGCGGTGGGCCCCATTTTGATGGGGATCAGCAAACCTTTCAACGTGGTTCAGCGGGATACGGACATGGAAAACGTCGTAAACGTGATTGCGTTTACGGTAGCCCAGACTCATGGCGATTGTCAGAGTTCCAATTGCCCTCTGAAATAGTGTTATTCTGTATGGTAGGGGTTTTGATTCACCCCTACCCACTCATCATTATGAGCATGTCAGAGAATCAGAATTCAGATTGGCTTCAATCAAACGGTGTGAGACTTTCAAATCCATTTTCTGTAACCAGAAGGGTTTGTTCAAACTGCGCTGATAATTTGCCGTCCTCTGTTACAGCCGTCCATTTGTCCTCAAGAATGCGTAAATACCGGGCACCGATATTGATCATCGGTTCGATGGTAAAGACCATACCTGGCAGCAGCACAAAACCGTCTCCTCTTTGTCCGTAATGAAGAATCTGCGGCGGTTCATGGAATTCAAACCCGATGCCATGCCCGACAAATTCCCGGACAACCGAACACCCCTGACTTTCCGCATACCGCTGAATGGCCCACCCGATGTGACCGGTGGTATTCCCCGGCTTGATCATGGAAATACCCTGCCGGAGACATTCCCGTGTGACCGTGACGATTTTTTGAGCATCCGGCCCGGGGGTTCCCACAAAAAACGTTTTGTTGGCATCCGCAAAATAGCCGTCGAGAATCGGCGTCACATCTACATTTACAATGTCCCCGTCCTGAAGAACCCGATTTCCGGGAATCCCGTGGCAGATCACTTCGTTTACCGACACACAGACACTTTTGGGATATCCCCGATAATTCAGCGGAGCGGGAATGGCGTGATTCTTGATGGTAAATTCGTGAACAGCGGTGTTGATCTCTTCCGTAGTGATACCGGGCCTGATGATGGATTCCGCTAAATCCAGGGAATCCAGCGCCAGTCGTCCGGCTTCTCGAATGCCTTCGATATCTGCAGGTGTTTTGAACCGGATCTTGAATTTTCGGCTGTATTCACTTTTCAGCAGCGGAATCGAGGCAGCTCCGATCTCCTGGGTTTTGTTCGCACAGCATTTTTTATATTTTCGGCCGCTGCCGCAAGGGCAAAGACTGTTGCGACCCAATTTATCGGATTTGATTTTCAAAAAAACTCCTCTAAAGTAGCCAATGATCGGCAGTCAGTGGTCAGAAAAGGTAGTGGGTTGAAAGTGACAGCAACTGCCAAATAGACATTTATCCTTTACCTGACCACTGGCTACTGACCACTTTTTCATTCAGGTTTGACGCCGATGTGAATGACCGCTATGCCGTTGGTGAGCCGGGTGAATGAAACTTCTTTGAACCCGATGCCTTCCAGCATCTCGGCAAGCTCGTCCGGCAGTGGAAAAAGGCGGATGGTTTCCGGCAGGTGAATGTAGGCGGAGCGGCTTCCGGCGATCAACTGGCCGAGCCACGGCATGATGAAAAAAGAATAAACATCGTACAGCCATCTGAAGACGGGTGACACCGGTTTGGAAAACTCCAGGCACATCAAACGCCCACCCGGTCTCAGCACCCGGTAGAGTTCTTTGAAGCCTTTGTCCATGTGGGTGACATTGCGGATGCCAAAACCCACCATGACGGCATCGACACTGTTGTCCGGAAAAGACATGTCTTCGATATCACCCTGAATATACCGGATTCGCTTTCGGATGGCAAGATGGTTTCCCTGAGTTTTCCCTGCCAGAATCATATCCCGGTTAATGTCATACAGCATCACTTCTCCGGTTTGTCCGACCTGACTGGATGCCCGTATGGCCAAATCGCCGGTACCGCCGCAGACATCCAGCACTTTGTTTCCGGTCTTCAACTTCAAAGCACGGACAGCGGCTCGTTTCCACAAATAATGGATGCCGAAGCTCAGAATCGTATTCATCAGGTCATAGCTGTCGGCAACCGAATTGAAATGTCTGCGTACATACTGCACTTTTTCGTCTTCCGGCACCTGATAAAACCCATAAGTAGCCAGTTTTTCACGGGTGAGTCGAGCAATCAGTCCGGCCCGCTGCATGCGGTCGTTCAGCCAGACGGTTTTTGGAAAAGCCATATTGTAATCTCCGTTTTCGGCAGTTTCCGACATGCGGATCGAAAGCACCGACAAAAATATTTTGAGATCGAAAGTTTTTTAACTCCTGATACTGCTGTTCAATGTCAAGCCGGCATCCTGCATCAATGTTCGCAGGCAACTCAGACTTTTTTGGCCGGCTTCTTCGGGCATATCCACATACGGGTAAAGCTCCAGGCTGATATCGCAGGCATATTTCAAGCGGGCCATGGCATTAAAAATCTGTGAAAAGTCTATGGCACCTTCGCCTACGATCAGATGATTGTGAACCCGGCTGGGTGCAATATCCTCGATGTGCATATGTCCGATCCATTCAAAGAGATATTCGAATGCAACGTGCGGTTCTTCCGCTGCACAGAAAAAATGGCCGATATCGAAATTGAGACCTACGTGCGCTGAACGGATATCTTGAATGAATGCCTTGAACTGAGCGGAATTCTCCATCAACAGATCCGGCTCGGGTTCGATCAGCAGCTTCACATTCAGAGATTCAGCCATTGGAATCACTTCATCGAGTCCCTGGTGAAAAAGCCGGATGGCTTCCGCCTCGGACATCCCATTCAAGGGACCACCGGGTGGAATCGAAATATTGCTGCAGTCCAGTTCTTTGGCAATCCGGAGACATTCTTTCGTATGCTGAATGCGAATCCGGCGTTGGTTCGGATCGGGTTCGATCCAGGATGGCAGATATGTATCGCCCACGGCAAACAGGGTAAAGCTGTTCAGATTCGTTATTTTCAGGTCGAGACGTTCGATGGCTTTCTTGATGTCGAGGATATCCGTACCCTGGTAATCCGGGGGATAGAGATGGGGCCGGTCACACATGATTTCAACCCCTTTGAATCCCAGACCGGCAATGCGATCGAGAGAGTCGATCAATGGATATTTGACGAAAGCGTTGGTGCTGTAACCCAGTATCATAAAATAGCATTATCTCCGAATTGTAAGTTAGTATCGTTTTCAAGCAATTGCAGACAATTGAGCTGTTCCTGAAAAGTAATTGGCGGGCAGTCTCCCATGGGCTTTTTGAAATAAAATCCCAATTCCGGAATCAGCCCTTTTCGTCCGGACGCTGACAGCGCGGCCATCCATCTGGACAGATCGAGAACCATGGGTGCTGCCAGAATGGAATCCCTGCCCTGAAGATTGATCCGGATACTCATGGGAAGGCCGAAAAGGCCAAGAATATCGATAACATCCCAAGCCTCCTTGGCATCCCCACGGGGGGGGTAATAATCGATATGGACTTTGTGCGACGGTGTTCCGTATTTTTCTCCGACCGGATATCCCAAAATATCATCGAGAAGCTGCGTTTTGTTGGCCAGTTTGCCGGCCGCTCTGTCCGGGTTCATTAAATTTTTGCCATCGGCATTTCCCAGGATATTCAGGCTGTACCACCCATCCACCTGAAGGTTTCTGGCTCTCAATGCCGATGCCATCACCACCTTGAAATAGGTTTGGCCGGTTTTTCCATCGCACCCTGCCATGCAGACTCCGTTATTGACGGCTTCCTGAACAATGGCCGGGCATTCCAGAAAATTGGGTGTAAAGTTGACAACCGGAATTCCGGAAGATATAGCAGCCAGCGCGTATGAGAGATCCGGAAAATCCGATGGATCGGGATAAGCCATCATTTCGGAGAGGGTTTCTGATGCATGCGAAGGTTCCGCAGCACAAGCCGGCAGCAGATTGACAAAAACCGGCAGCGCATCTGGATAACCTTTTTTGACGGAAGCGATATCCTGCATGATCTGCCGAACCTGAGCCGATCTGTTCAGCTCTGCGTCTGGTGGAGAAAAAACCGTCAACCGATCGATATCGTTCCGATACGGCTCCCATACGGTTTTCGGCAGGACACCGTGCTGCTCAATGGCGCCCGTCATGGAATGACCGGAAATATCCCAACCGGCCAGATCGACCGCCTGTACGGGAAAAAGCCCTGAAAATTTATCGGCTGTCGTCAGATAGGGAAGGATGCTGTCCGGTTGATGTTTCAATATGGCAGCAGTGGCGGCCAGTGTCGATCCAATGGCGCCTTTGGCGCCGGAAACCAGTAACAATAGAGATTTATAACCATTGCGGTTAAAAGACATATATCCGCCTCGATAATCATGGAAGTGCTTCTTCCGAAGTCGTTATGATAAATTTTATAAATTTCAAAATATTATCTAAATTCGATCGGATGATCAAGCTCAATCACGATTTTTTTCGGCTCTGTTTATCGCGGCACTGGTTCAGTAGAATGGGATACAACATTATGATTGCATAACGACCTAAT
>CAYQKZ010000187.1:0-6872 GCA_964418135.1 uncultured Desulfobacterales bacterium | reverse complement strand
ACTATTAGATTATGGGGGGAGGGGGCTGACACTTTTGATTACCTTTGTTTACTTCTTTTGAAGATTGTATCACAATCTGGTTTGTATTGGCGCAATAAACGGAGTACGGGTTCAAACAGCACCATATCACCATATGTATCCGGACGAATGAATAGAAATCGTTCTGACATAATTGGACTGTCATCCTGTATATTTTGAAAATGCTTTATAGAATGATGAAATTTTTTATGGAAAACGTCAGCATTCTGGCATCTGTGGATAGCTTGACAGGAGGCTTGACGGAAATGAATTTCAGCCGATGAACGCCTTTTTGCAGTTCAACCGTGAAGGGAGAGATTTTTTTAAATCCAAACCAGTCGATTTGCATTTCTGCAATCAACCGATCATCCAAGGATATCTCCACGCAATTCTCTGGAGGAATAGAGCTGAGTTCAAATTGCAGCTCAAGCAGCACATCTTTATTACATTCCAGTTCAATAATACCTTGGTTATCACTCCAGCGCCAGAAACCGGTTTCGTCGGACTCTTGATCGAACCAACCGGAAAGAAATCTGACAGTATATGGTGCTTCGATATCCGGTTTTTGTAATACCGCCGCCCCCACCACATAACGATGATGCGGCGCAGACATTTGATGCCAGGATAAAAATGCCGGAATATCGGAAAGATTCCAATTTGGTGGATACGGATTTCCAAAAGCGGGATGCCGCCAGATCACGGTTTCAAATTCGTGCATCGTCAATGCCGTTCCATTCCACTCCGGAAAGGACATCCCTCTGTCCGGTTCGCAGATATCGAAAGAAATCGCCAGAATGCCGCCCGGCTTCAGTACACGGTCGATTTCATCGATAACTTTTCGCTTATCCGGCTGATGCTCGATCACAGAAAAACTGGTGACCACATCCACGGAAGCATCCGAAACCGGAAGATTTTCATCGGTAACAATATGCCAGTGCAAATCCACCTGAAGTCTGGCTTTCAGTTCTTTCCATACGGGAATCCATTGCGAATCGGTTTCAATCAGCGTGACCTTTGCTCCCAACAAAGCAATCAACCATGGCATGGGAGATATTTCGCTGCCCATATCTACAAAATGCTTTCCCTGCCAATTGATTTTATAAAGCGCATTGAACCATATCCAGGGATATTCCCACACCTTGGACCAATTGGTAAAGACCCGCAATCCCCACTGAGCCGCCAGACCGTTGATCATGGCCATAAATGCCTGAAAACCTAATGACTCGAGTTCATTCACTGCAGCCAGTCTTGCCGAAGGCGAAGGACTGGGCCCGCAGGCTGCCACGGAAAAGCAATCCGGCTGAACTAAACATTCGGTAAGATGTTTGACAAAACATCCATTGTTTGCCGCCCTCAACCGCAGATGCCTTTTCATCTGCAATAAATGATTCCGCCAGTAATCCCCTCTTTCCAGTGCGTCTGAAATATGCCGGCAAATCGTATCCGGATCTGCCGCATCCATATCGGCGACTGCAGCCATCCCCAATTCTTCTATCAGCACCGCCAGTTTCTCGCCCCTGGCAAAACTGACAGGAACCGTACCGGCCAAGACACTTTGCACGGTAAAATGGTATCGCTGAGACAGACTGACATTCACCAGAGAAAGCAAACCGATCATTTCATCCGGATGATAATACCGATTGGGCAGAAAAACGGCAGGAGATTTCATCGACTCCATCACGGACCGGGCCGCGGCATGATCGAAATACGCTCCCTCCCGCACTTCGTTGCACATGAATGCAATTTGGGCGTTATGATTCTCGGCGCTCCGATCCAGAGCCAGAGCGATCTGTCTATAAAATTCCGCGTTATCTCCCCAGACCTCCCGGACAACATTGACTCCAATGAGGGGCCTGCCAAAATCGATCCCCAGATTCTGCCACTGCAACATCGCCCATGACCGGCAGTCTTTTTCCGGCTCATACAGCCATGCCAAATCCGATGCCACGACGATTCGATTTTCGGGAACCCCGAGAGACATCAAGGAATGACGACAGTTGGCGGAACGCACACTCCAGGATTTTACCGGCAAAAACGCTTCTTCGAACATTTTTACAGCATCCGGATCATTCAGATGATCCACGCCGATACCGACCGCATGAACCGGAATGCCGTTTTCATGGCAGAACATCAAGCGTTTCTTCAGTGCCTTCAACGGCCAGTCCAACCCCACCAGATGCGAAACAGGCGTTCCCCCCACCATCAGAACGGCCTGGGAAGATAACACACTTTGCTCGCACAAATCGTCATCAGACCAGGTTAGATAACGATATATCGACGGGAACCAGGAGATTGCCGGACTATTGTCGTCCCATACTTCAATCGCGCTTCCCATACCGGGTGCAATCAGCTTGAGAAATCCCAGCATCATGAGTTCATAGCCGATATTTCCCGCCGCAAGACCGGTAAACATCTGGTGTGTGCGAATTTCAAGAGAAGATGAAACAATCTCCACATCCGATCGAAACGAATCGATATGCATCATCGACGCCTTTGACATAAATCGTTCCAGTGCCGTCCCCATACCGCACCATCACTTATTTCGATTTAAAAATATCCTTCAGTCCGCCGGGTTTCGAATCTTCACATAATCCGGAAGGACTTTTCGAAAATACAGGACAATCATCCTTGAGAGGAGCCGTTTTCCCCGCTTCAGTCCAGAACGCTGCGCCAGTCGACAGATAAGGAACGTGCGCCACTCCCAGACGGCTCAGTGCCATTAAATTTTTGAATGTATTCAAAGCCGTTCGAAAGTAATCCATATCCCATTCGACATTCATGACCGTATTCTGTTGATATTGAATCACGGCATCTTGAATGGGAACACCGTCTCTAAGCATTTTTTCAAGCAGCCGGATCCGTTTCGTATCCTCCGGGCCTTTTGAAACAGGATAAAGCGCTATCCTGGACAGCACATCTGTTCTGGACAGCAGAGAATCAATCATTGTTCGGCACGATGGACAGGTCGGGGAAAAATACAGCCGTATCTGCGCTTCATTATTTCCATATACCGGCCAGGGCGCAAGCAGTTCTTTGGCTGCGGCAATTCCATTGAGGACAAACAGCAGAAACCACACCATCATCAGCCGCCCTGCCCATTTTTTTTTCTCGGGAAGGATGGATGCCGCCATGATAGCGCCGAACAATGCAGCCACGATCAAACACGACGCGCAGGGCCATAACAGAACCTGCACCAACAAAAAAGCCATGTTGAGTGTCAGAAAAAAAGCCGCTGTCAGCAGCAGATACCATCCCGTCCGGATAACAGCCGTCAGCAGCAGGATGAAAAATGCAGTGGCACCAAACCAGTACAGCGATATCCCGAAGATCGAAAATCCATCATAGACACTGCACCCTTTCGTGATACAGAACACATCCGTCATCTTGAAAACGGACAAGAGACAATATATCAGACCGATCAGGGAAAACCCAACAGCCGGAACACGAATTCCAGATCTTGTCATGGCAACAATTCATCAAACTTGGGAAAGTTGCCCCCTTCGATCATGTACCCGCCCACAAAGGTAACCGGGGTACCCACTATCCCCAGATCTTTGGCTTCCGACTGTTCCTTATGAATCGCCGGCAGGTATTCGTTCTGAAGTTTGTTGGCAGCGGCATCCAGATCATTCCCCCAATATTTTTTCAGAAGGGGAAACTCGGCGGCGTATTGTTCGAGCATTTCCGAAGGCGAATCACTGGAGTTCAGCCTGGTATATGAAAAATGGATGATATCAAATATATTCAATCGCTTTTGCCGGGCGAATTCCAGAACCGCACAGGCGGTTTCAGAAGCGGACTGTATCGGATAATGGACCATCTTCAATGATTTGATCTTATCCTTGTGATCGACCAAATAGGCCCATACCTGTCGGCAGTAAGGGCAGAACGGGTCGGAAATCAGGACAATCTGATGCGAACCGCTGCCTTTGTAAATTTCACTGCCCATACTTTTTTCCGGCAGAGTGATTCTTCTAAGCTCCGTCATCACCTGATGAAACAGGCTGGCGCCTGTTTCCATATCCAGAATGTCTGGATACTGTACTGCCAGGGTGGGATCGACCACCAGATTCAGGAATTCATGTTTCTGATTCGGCAGCACCGGTAAAATCTTCAGTCTGACACCAAACAATGTTTGATTCAAAACCTGAAAGGGGATTTTCTTTTCAACGATCACCAGATTGGTACCCAAGTGATTGTAAGTCTCATGTTTTCCGGCATCCGCTTTTTGCATGCGGGAGAGAATTTTTTTTTTTTTTTTTGTTTCGTCCAGTTCCTGCGGTTTTTCCGGAGAGGATTGATTCTGTGCCCATAAGATGGGAACGACTGAAAACACGCACGCGCAAATGATGAAAATTGCCGGTTTGATAAAATGATAAATACGCATACTCAACTTTCCTGTTTACCGATTGTCCGTTGTGGATGGGGAAGCGACAACGGGTCTATAATTTTTGACCATCTCTTTCACCTGGTTCAGCTCTTCCGGCGACAACAAGGCTTCAATTTCGTTACATTTAACCTTGATGACTGATGTAGCGTCCTCAGGCAGCCTGTACTCGCTGAGTTTATACCAGTAATATGCATGAAACAAATCTATTGCCCCGCCATTTCCCTTTTCAAACATGATCCCAAGGTTATACATCGCCGGCGGATACCCCTGCTCAGCCGCCTTATGATACCACTGGACCGACTTTTCATCACTCTGTTCAACCCCCCGTCCCTTGTGATACATCACTCCCAGAAACCATTGTGCCTGTGGAACGCCCTGTTCAGCCGCCCGGGTCATCCATTCCGCTGCTTTGTCGCTATCAATATCCGTTCCCTGCCCCAGGGCATACATTTCTCCGATCTTGAATTGTGCCAGCTTGTTACCCTGCTCCGCAGACAGAAGATACCAGTGACGGGCCTGATCCAGATCTTTTTCCATTCCAAAACCGGATTCATACATCGCCCCCAGATTGTACTGTGCTTTTTCGTATCCCTGATCGGCTGCTTTGGTGTACCAGGCAATTGCGGTGGCTTCATTTTCCGGAACTCCCATGCCAAGCTGATACAACAGAGCGAGATTG
The DNA here is from genome assembly GCA_964418135.1 of uncultured Desulfobacterales bacterium. GTDB lineage: Bacteria > Desulfobacterota > Desulfobacteria > Desulfobacterales > Desulfatirhabdiaceae > RAAP-1. The sequence continues at coordinate 1,785 of CAYQKZ010000187.1, read as the reverse complement.
TATTGTGCATATTTATCACCATGTTTGGCCGATTTTTCATACCATTCAGCAGCCCGGATCGCATCCGGTACGACATGAATACCCTCATCATAAATCAGCCCTAATCGAAACTGGGCATCTTTATTCCCCTGATCGGCAGACCGGGTCAGCCAGCTCAACCCGGATTCGAAACTCTTTTGCACGCCAAAACCGTCACAATACATTCTGCCCACCTGATACTGAGCGGATGCATCCCCTGTTTCCGCGGATGCAAGGGCGATCTTAAACGTTGTTTCAGAGTCCGGCAAGACATTCTGATGCTGACCACACCCCGAGATCACTGTCGCGACAAAAATCATACATAAAAACCGCTGTTTCATTTCCCCTCCATAACATTGAACCATTCTCTTATCCAGAACGACATATATATTCGCACATATATAATTTTGAGCAGCAGGGAGGGAATAAACCTTTTCCGGCCATTCCCGACCGCTAACGCAGCGAAAATATTTTCCTGAAAGTCTATAGTATATATATCATACCCGAAGTTACGATTAAATGAAAAGAAAGACATCTCTTGTAAAACGCATTGCATGATAATGCCACAATGATATACGCACCATATAATATTTTGTTGACTGTTTTTATCGTCAAACGTTATTGTAAACTTTTTGAGGTTACAAATATGTTCAGATCGGTTTGAAGTGGATATTTAAAAATGAAAAAAACCATTTCCATCTGTATTCCTGTATACAACGAATCAACAAATATTTCCATAGCCGTTCAGGAAGTCGAAGCTCTGTTTGGTCGGAAACTCTGCGACTATGCTCTTGAAATAATCGTTACGGACAATAACTCCACAGACAACACATGGCAGGTGGTTCAGGAACTGGCCGCTTCCCGCCCCCATCTGCGCGCTTTCAGATTTTCACGGAATTTCGGTTACCAGAATTCCGTTTTTGCAGGACTATCCCTGGCAACCGGTGATGCCGTCATCGAGCTGGATGCCGATCTGGAAGATCCACCGGCAACCATACCGGACTTTGTTTCCAAATGGCAAGAAGGATACGACATCGTTTATGGCGTCCGGTCCAAAAGATACGGATCGAAATTGTTTTTGTGGACCGTTCAGCGGTTCTACAGAATGCTGAACACCATATCGGACATCGATATCCCCGAAAATGCCGGGGATTTCAGATTGCTGGACCGAAAAGTCGTGGATATTCTGAGAGCGTTGCCGGAAAGAAATCTATATCTAAGAGGATTGGTGTCTTTCATCGGCTTTCGTCAATGTCCGGTATTGTACGAAAGAAATGAACGTTTGACAGGTAAGAGCAAGTTCAAGATCATGCACTACATTGTTCTGGCCATCGATGCGTTGACCTCGTTTTCCAAAAAACCCCTCCGAATCATCGGCATTCTGGGAATACTGCTGTTTATCATTTCAAGCGCACTGGCACTGCATTATCTCATCGGATACCTGACCGGCGGCAGTGAAGTTCGCGGTTTTACCACCCTGGTCATTCTCACGCTGTTTCTTCACAGCACAACGTTCATTTTTCTAGGGGTACTCGGGGAATATCTCAGCAGAATATTCGATGATTCCAAATTCAGGCCTCGCGCCATCATCCGGGAAGCCATTCATGCCGACCAGCATCCTCCTTACGTATGAGACGCATCGATCCGTCATGACCGATATCGTCTCAATGTATCCAAAACGCCATCGATCGCTTTCCGGCTATAGGGCAATACATCCCTGTCCGTTCGATGGAAAATCTCACACGTATTTTCCCCCGCACCTGCTGG
>CAYQKZ010000186.1:0-6925 GCA_964418135.1 uncultured Desulfobacterales bacterium | reverse complement strand
CCGCTGGATATGGCTTTTTTAAAACAGCAGTCTCAGGCATTATATGTTGTCGGAATACTCTCGCTGGTGTTGGCCGCCGTTGTATCCTTTCTGCTGTCTCGTCACCTGCTGGCGCCGGTACAGCAACTGATTCAGGGGACACATAGCCTGACATCCCGCAAATTCAATATGCGGATCGATGTCCACAGCTCCGACGAGCTGGGTCAACTGGCTGCGGATTTCAATCAAATGGCCCATACCCTTGAACAGTATGAGTACTTGCGTCAGCAGTGGATTTCCGATATCGCCCATGAATTGCGTACCCCGTTATCCATTCTCCGGGGTGAAATCGAAGCGCTGTTGGATGGTATTCGAGAAACAAGCCATGAGCAGCTTCAATCCCTGCATGATGAGGTTGTACTTATGAGTCGGCTTGTCGGCAATCTCCACGACCTGTCGGTAGCCGAAAGTGCCGCATTGCATATCAAGCGGGAACCGATCGATCTGGTACGGCATGTCAGGTCGTGCCTGCGGAAGTTTCAGCCGCGATTCACCGAAAAGACTATCCGGATAGCCGATGAACTCGGTGAACCGGAAATGATCCGGATATCCGGCGATCCGGTCCGGCTCACCCAGGTATTTTCAAATATTCTGGAAAACACCCTGCGATATATGGATTCACCGGGCTGCCTGACCGTGCGACAACACAGCACGGGGAATCATGTCGTGGTGCAGTTTTCCGACACCGGACCGGGCGTTCCAACGGAATCGTTAGACCGACTCTTTGACCGGCTGTACCGGGTCGATCCGTCTCGAAATCGTGTGCAGGGCGGCAGTGGTCTGGGACTTTCCATCTGCAAGACGATCGTCGAAGCCCATGATGGTTCGATTACAGCCAGGCATGCGGCATCCGGCGGGCTACAGATAGAGATCGATTTTCCCTTGATGATCCGATGAAAAAAACAAGGTAAAGGAGCTTTCAAAACATCATGACACAAAAGCATATTCTCATTATCGAGGACGAAGCGAAGATAGCGGCGATTCTGAAAGAATACCTGGAAAAATCCGGATATCGGGCCAGTATTTCAGGCCGGGGCGATCAGGCGGTTGCCCTGGTACGGAAACACGCTCCGGACATGATGCTGCTCGACATCATGCTGCCGGGAATGGACGGCATGGCTGTTTGCCGGGAAGTAAGAAAATTCTCCAGCATCCCGATCATCATGATCACCGCCAAGGTGGAAGAGCTGGACAGACTGCTCGGTCTGGAAATCGGTGCGGATGATTATATCTGCAAGCCATTCAGCCCCCGTGAGGTTATCGCGCGGATAAAAGCCGTGCTGCGACGCACCCACCCCGAATTCGAGAGAAAAAATCCGACCGTCGGACCCATCGAGATCGATGTGGTCAGCCATATAGCAAAGGTAAACGGGCAGACAATCGATGTTACACGCAGTGAATTCAAACTGTTGCAGGTTCTTGTTTCCCAACCGGGCCGGGTATTTTCCCGGGATGAACTGATTGCACGGGTACAAGGATATGATTGCGACGGCTATGATCGGACAATCGATTCCCACATCAAAAATCTGCGAAAAAAAATCGCGGTTCTTCTGCCGGGTCAGGAGATCATCACCACAATTTACGGTCTGGGATATAAAATGAGCTACACCCCGCCCGGACAAAACGGATCATCGGATGACGGATGACGGATGAAACCTTGTTGGTAAGCGACCGGATGATGTTTTCTATTGTCTTTCCAGAATGGCTTTGGCGGGTATCAGCCCTGTTGCGCTGGCCGATACGATGTTGCCGGCCACTCCCGGACCGTCTCCGGCAACGAACAATCCTTGAATCGCTGTCTCCAGACATGAATCTGTCTGCACCTGAGTGGCAAAAAATTTGATTTCCGGAGCATAGAGCAAGGTTTCGTCGTTGGAAACACCGTTAACCACCCGGTTCAGCTTTTCGAGCCCCTCGATCAAATTGGTCAAAATTCGTTCTGGCAAGGCCATGGCAATATCACCACATACCACGTTCGTAAGGGTCGGTGTGATATATCCCTTGTGAATCCGATGCCAAGTACTGCGGCGCCCCCGTTTCAGGTCGCCGAATCGCTGAAGGATCGGTTTACCGCCGCCGATCAGGGTAGCCAACTGTCCGATGGACTCCCCATAAGCCTGGTTGTCGGTAACCGGTTCGGTAAGTACCACCTTGGACAGAAAGGCAAAATTGGTATTTTCCGATTTCCGGTCCTGATAGGCATGTCCATTGACGCAAACGAATCGGTTGTAATTCTCCATGGCCACATAACCACCCCGGTTCGTGCAGAACGTACGTGTCTGATCATCGTATTTTTCGGTTTGAATGAAAAATGTGGGATCGTAGATGATGCGGCACAAATCCTGAAGGATATCGTTATGTACCTCTACCCGGACGCCCACCTCGATCCCGCGCTGAGACAGACCCAATTTGTATTTTTCAGCCAATTGGCCCATCCAGTTGGCCCCAGCCCGGCCAGGAGCCAGAATTACGTTGGCGGCCACATAGCTTTTACGATTGGTGACAACACCGGTTACCCGGCCATCGGCCGTCATGATGTCCCGTACATCTTCGGATGTATGGATCACCACGCCACGGGAACGGATGGTTTCCGCCATATCGCTGATATAGTCCGGCAGGCGATCACTGCCCAAATGTTTCTGCTTGATGATGAGCAGATCGATCCCGCTTCGCTTGGCGCTCTTTCGAATGGCCTGGGCAGCGGCCATATCGGTGGGATAGACGGGACCATCCATTCCGAAACGATTGAAAATCGTCTCGGTTTCATCGATCAGCATCTGAGCGTCTTCTTTGGACATGAACTGGGACAGATCGGTTTTTCCCAGTTTATAGATATAGTTGAGTTTGCCGTCCGAAAACAGGCCGGCACCGCCGATACCGCAGAGTATCCCACAGGGCTTGCAGTGCTGGCAGGCATCCTTGGCCTTCATGGGGCATTTCCTGCGTAAAGGGGTCTTGCCTTTGTCTATCAGCAATACCTTCAGATCCGAATGCTCGCTCAAATAATATGCGGCAAACAGACCTGCCGGCCCGCCGCCCACGACAATCACATCATATGTATCCGCTGATGGCTTCATCCCGGAAGTTGTCAAACTGAACCTCTATTGTTTGTGTGAAAGAAAGAATGTAAGTACCAACTCATATTTCGATGATTTCCAATCTTTTTTGAATGATCCCCGATGTCTGTTCATTTTTATACAGACAGAATTCCATGGCCAGACTTGAAATATGCGTTATGTTTTCCATGAGATTATTCAGATTGCTCTCGGTTTTTCTATACCACAATTCGAGTTCAGACCATTTCGACGATATCGACAGGTAATCATTGCTGTATTCCGCCAAACTGCTTCTGGGATAGATGACGGTATTCACATACTGGTCGTATATCATCACCGCATTTTTAGCTGACAATATCAGGCCTTCATTTCCCTCGTTTTCCAGTCGGATCAATAGTGATGCCAAGCGACCGAGATCAACAATTCCGTCTTTATGAATCGCTTCCAGCGTCGTCATGTTTGGCTGAAATCGTTTCCAGACCTTTTGGGGAGAACTGAACCGAGAACGAAGCGATTTTTGCATTTCTACATGCACGACATCGAATGTATTTTCAACCGCCGGTCGTTGTCGATCGATTGTCGTGAATATTTCTTTGGTAATGGCACTGCTCAAAGCGATCTGGGCATTGATGATCAGCCTGCGAAGATTCAGAGCGGTATCGAAATTCTGATCCCGATTGAGGGCTTCCTCGACGGATTGTCGAGCATGACACAATCGCTGCGAGACAATGTCGAAATCGATTGGGGAATTTTCGGTATTATTGACGCGATTAAAAGAGAATCCACCGTCTGCATACTTGAAAAAACAGCTCTGCAGATCGTTGAGAGATCCCGCTAAATATCTGAAAATCTGTCCGGACGTCCGCAATGATTTACGAACATCAATATTGTTCGGAAAAATTTCCAGAAATTCATTGGCGGATTGAATCGTTTTTTCATGCGTCCCTTCACTCTGAGAAATACGAATAATCTCATAGAGAGATAAAGTTTTTTTTACTTTTTCAAGTTCTGCTGGCAGCGCCGGATCTTTGTCGCCAAGTTGGATCAGGTTGTTGACCGAGACAAAAATGCCATCGATATCGGATTTCGTTCTTGCCAGTTCAAGCTGACTACGAGCCTGTAAAATTTCGTTCTCATTATTTGCACAGCCAACCGCCATAAAACAGAGAATAACTGCACTGAAAAAGGATAAAATTGTTGACTTCAACTCGTCTCCTTATAATAAAATTTTAAAGATAATGGTTTTGAAAAGGCGGCAGGGAGGGGATAGACCTTTTTCGGTCATCCCCGACCGATAACGCACCCAAAATCTTTATCGTGAACGCGATAGCTTTACAGACCGGCAATGCCTGTTATACTTCAAATGGGTACAATCTGCGCTTTTGAAACCCCCACCCCGGCCCTCCCCCGCTGGGGGAGGGAGTTTGATGAAAACGCAGATTGTAACGACTCATAGTATAACTTGAAGATTGCGAACAAAAATGAACGGCTTGCTGTACTTCCTTTCTGGTTAACACCTGACTGGAACCCTGTCAAGAATGTTTTCATACCGATTTCGATAATTGAGAATTGGCCTGAATTCAAATCCGACAATCCCTCCGCTTCACCTGAACTGAATGACAAAAAAGGTAAAAAGCATTGAACAGTTTCTCTCCCTGTTGTATGAGTGATCCAAAAACGTTATGTTCTTTGTTGGCAGATGGAATGATAAGGAGACAATATAAATGGGGTTATTTACAACAACAAAGTCGATGAAAATCACGCCTGAAGTGCTGAGTCGGCATCTGGACGAATGCCGGGATCGCGTTCAGGTTCTTCAACAGATCGGCAGTTCGCTGGTGTTTTTTCTGAAAGAATTTTCAATAGAGATTTCAGAAATCGGTACGGATGAATTCAACAGGCGACTCGATCAGATTTCCGAGCAATTTCTCGAAGACCGACCAGCCTCTGCGTTGATGCAGTCGTTTTCCGACCATAAGCTCTTTATCCTGAATTATATCGCTGAAGAAAAAGACTATATTCTACAGAAGGAATTTGAACTGAAAAACATCATCGAACTGCTGCGAAACGGTCTGAGCGGTCTTATCGGCGATACCCAGAATTTCAATTCACAAATTTACGATCAGAACGTCCGCATGGAGGCCCTCACTCAGCTCGACGATATTCGAAAGATCAAAGAATCCCTGCAAACCGAAGTCTCTGCCATGAAGCAGATCATTCAGGAAAAGCAAAGCTCCGACTCCAAACGGATCGATTCACTGTCTGAAGAAATCTCGATTCTGCGCACCAGCCTGGAACAGGTCAAGGATGCCTCTCAACTGGATGCCATGACCGGTTCCTTCAACCGAATGACCTTCGACAGCCGGATGCAGTGGACGATTCAGCGCAGTCAGATTGTCTGGAACCCGGTCTCTCTGATGATGTGCGATCTGGATAATTTCAAATCGATCAACGATACCTACGGGCATCTTGTCGGCGATCGTGTACTGAAGTGCTTTGTTCACGAATGCAAAACCATGTTTCGAACCAACGACTTCATCTCCCGTTACGGCGGGGAGGAGTTTGCCATCCTTCTTCCGGGAATCTCGCTGAGAAAGGCTTTGAAACGTGCCCAATCCTTCTGTAAATTTCTATCTGGCAAACAGTTTATGATCGAACCCACCACCCCGAACGACCGGATCGGTTTCACGGTCAGTATCGGCGTCAGCGAGCTGCGCAAAGGAGATACTGCGGATGCGTTTATCGGACGGGCAGACAAAGCGCTCTACAAAGCCAAACACAGCGGAAAAAACCGGGCTGTCAGCGAAAAAGACGTATAGGCCGATACTCACCGCGCATTTTCGTCGGAGTCTACCCCATTCCTTAACATGCTGGGGATATTTAAAATATCGTCCAGCGGTCTAAGAGATCAGCGTTTTTTTCAGCCAATCGGCATGTTCCACAAGCAGATTCATATATACCGTCTCCATCTCGATCATTTCCCGATCCCGATGACGAAGCCACTCCGACAACCAGGCAAATCGAACGGCGATGACAAATTCGATCAGCACATTCCAGCCGATGTCTGAAATCCATCGGGCCTGTTTCAGTCTGGATATGAATTTGCGGGCCATATCCCCTATGAGCGCCTGCGGATCTTCGATGCCGATACAACCGATCAGGGTGGCCGCATCGTATATTTCCGGTTTGATTCCCATAAATTCCCAGTCGATCACGGCCTGAATACCATCGGATGACCAGATGACGTTCAGCGGATGGAAATCACCATGACAGAACGACAGGGGGATTTGGTCGTGAATCTTCATGAATCGCTTTTCGATAAAGCGGTTCACCGGTTCGATACCGGGAAAAACATTCGGATCATGGCGCCGAATTTCGGTTAGAAGTTTTTGGATATAATCCGTTATCGAGAATACGGATCGCCTGTGAATGAACGGAATGCCCTGCGTCATGGCGTTCTGACGGATCAAAAAATCCGCCATGGCCTCACCCCGCCAACCCTCCCACACATATTCTGGCCGGTTCAGGGGGATACCACAGACAAAAGGAGAAATCCGCCAGAACCGATTGCCGCTTTCGACAATACACTTCCCGGATGCACTCGACAAATAGGGATTGATTTCAGGCAACCCTTTTTCTGAAAGGAATTTGAGGCAGGTAGTCATGTCAAGCTTGTGTTCGACATCCGCCTCGAACAGACTTTCCAATACAAAAAGCAAATCTGTGTCGGACTCGATCACCAGCCTGAGTTCACTGCGATCGGGGCTTCCTGCAATCTGAATGTCTCTGCGGATTCGCCGGACGGCCAGACCCCATTGCCCGGCGGCATC
>CAYQKZ010000185.1:0-6943 GCA_964418135.1 uncultured Desulfobacterales bacterium | reverse complement strand
CTCAGTAATTGCAGCAGAATGCCACGATAACCGGTTCAAACGCTTCTGTCATATTACCCCCTCCAGCAGAGCATCTATCTTGCTGAGCAGTTGATCATCTTCATACCAATTCAGTTCAATCGCTTTGGCCGGACATTCGGATGCACAGATGCCGCATCCATGGCACAGCGCCACATCGATCTCGCTGACACCGTCCGCATTGATCCGCGGCACCCCATAGGGACAGGACCGGACACAGATCAGGCAGGACGCACACATGTCGGCGGTTACCTGAGCCGTCACCGCCGACAGGGTCAGGCTGTCCTGAGACAGAAATGTCGTGGCACGGGAGGCCGCGGCCAGAGACTGGGCGATGGTTTCCGACAGCAGTTTGGGGCTGTGGGCCGTGCCGCAGATAAAAATGCCTTCGGTGGCCATGTCTACAGGCCGCAGCTTGACATGGGCTTCCAGGTAATACCCTTCGGCGTTCCGGGCCAGCTTCATGATGGAAGAAAGCTCTTCGGTATCGCCTGCGACCATACCGGCGCTGAGAACCAGACAATTGGCGCTGATCTGGAGTTTACGGCGGATGATCGGGTCGGTGAAAACGACATCCACACTTTCCGGTGTAAATTCAACGATCGGCATGTCTTCCGGCGTATAGCGGAAAAACAGGATACCCAGTTTTCTGGCTTCGGTGAAATAGTCTTCGAGCAGTCCGTATGTGCGGATGTCCCGATACAGGATACTCACTTCCGCATCCGGGTTCATGGCCTTGATATGCAGAGCGTTTTTGACGGCACTCTGGCAGCATATCCGGGAGCAGTTGGGATTCTGGTCGTTTCGGGAGCCGATACACTGGATCATGACCACCTGTTTCAGATTCGAAGCCCCATCAGTTTCTAAAAATCTGCCCATTTCCACCTGGGTCATGACCCGTGAATCCTGGCCATAACCGTATTCCACGGGCTTGTATTCCGTGGCACCGGTGGCCAGAATCACCGCACCATGGTCGATTTTGCGCTCGTACATTCCGGGGCCGACCAGCACTTCCGTTGTAAAATTGCCTTTGAATCCGGTAAACCCGACGATCAACGATTCGGTGAGGATCTGAAGCTTGGGATGGGACTTGGCTTTTTGAATCAGCTCGTCGAGATAGGCCTGAATGTCGGCGCCTTCGATGGTCTGGGTCAGCCGGCGGGCCATGCCGCCGAGTTCCGGTTCTTTTTCGATCAGAACGACTTCAAATCCCTGGTCCGCCAGGCCGAGGGCCGCAGTCATACCGGCAGCACCGCCGCCGACCACCAGGGCCCGTTTGTTGACAGGAATCTGTTTTTCATGCAGGGCTCTCAAGGTTCCGGCCCGGGCAACCGCCATCCGGACCAGTTCCCTGGCCTTCTGGGTGGCTTGCTGCGGGCTGTCCGAATGAATCCAGGAATCCTGGTTGCGGATATTGGCCATTTCAAACAGATACTTGTTGAGGCCGCAGGCTTGAAGAGTGTCCATGAAAATAGCTTCGTGGGTTTTGGGACTGCACGAGGCCACGACCACCCGGTTCAATCGGTGTTCCCGGATCAGTTCTTTCATCTGATCCTGAGCATCCTGAGAGCAGGAAAATAGATTCTGGCCGGCATAGACCACATTCGGTAATGTGGCGGAATAGGCCTGAACCGCTGGCACATCCACGACCCCCGCAATGTTGATGCCGCAGTTGCAGACAAAGACACCGATCCGGGGATCGAGGCCTTCCACCGGCATTTCTTCCGGGATGACGACCGTTCTGGTGCAGGAATACCGGGCCGGCGCCAGATTTGCACCCGCCGCACAGGCTGCGGCACTGGCTTCGATGACGGAGGATGGAATGTCTTTGGGGCCCTGGAATACGCCGCCCACATACACACCGGGGCGGGAACTCTCTACCGGCGTGAACGGGTGGGTTTTGGCAAACCGGTATTTTCCGATATCCACGTTCAGGCGTTGTGCCAGATCCACCGAAGACTGCGGAATCAGAAGCCCCACGGAAAGAACGATCATATCGTAAATTTCTTTCTGGATTTCACCGGCATCATCCACATAGCGGACAATCAGTTCCCGGGTATCCGGCACTTCGTCGATGGTGTGGATTCGAGATTTGACGAATCGGACACCGGCCCGGTCTTTGGCCCGCAGATAGTATTTTTCGTAATCCTTGCCAAAGGAGCGGATATCCATATTGAATATGGTGCAGTCGAGATTGCCGCCGGCATGTTCCTTGGCGATCATGGCTTCCTTGATGGCGTACATACAGCAGACGGATGAGCAGTAGCCGTTGCCGCACCGGTTGACATCCCGGGAGCCCACGCATTGCAGCCAGGCGATGCGTTTGGGCTCGGTGTGATCCGAGAGTTTCACCAGATGCCCCATGGTTGGCCCGGATGCGCTCAGAATGCGCTCGAATTCAAGGCTGGTGAGTACATTGGGGTTTTTTCCATAGTGATAGAACTGCCTGAACGGGGTGGGGTCGAAGGCTTGACTGCCCGGACACAGAATGACCGAGCCCACGGAGATGTTGCGCAGGACCGTTTCCTGATTGTGATCCACAGCCTTGGCCAGGCAGGCGTCCACGCACTGATAGCATTCCGAGCATACACCGCAGGCCAGACACCTTTCCGCCTCTTTCCGGCTGTTTTCTTCGGCGTATCCAAGCTGAACCTCGTTGAAATTGGCCACCCGGTTCTGCGAAGGCAGATGCGGCATGGGCACGCGGCCAGCCCTGGCAACACCTTCCACCGGCACATCGGTAACCGCCGTCCAGTCCGCTTCCCGGCCTTCCATGAGTTCCTGCCCCTGGATGAAGCGATGGATGGAAATGGCCGCCTCTTTTCCGGCCTGAATGGCTTCCACAACGGTTTTGGGGCCGGAGACCGCATCCCCGCCGGAGAAAATATCCGGGTCTTTGGATTGCAGAGTAACGGGATCCACGACCATGGTTCCCCATCCAGTCAGGGTACAGGCGCATTCATCCGTCAGGCAGGCCCAGTCGGACTCCTGACCGATGGCCGGAATGACGGTATCCACTTCGATGATGAATTCGGAGCCCTTGACCGGCACCGGGCGTCGCCGGCCGCTCGGGTCGGGTTCGCCCAGTTCCATCCGGATGCATTCAATACCCGTGACCTTGCCGGCGTTGTCGCCGATGATCCGCACTGGATGGGTCAGGGTTTTGATTTCGATGCCTTCGTCTTCGCATTCCGTGATTTCATCTTTGCTGGCCGGCATTTCATCCATGCTGCGGCGGTAGATGATGAAGGGTTTCGAAGAACCGGTGCGCAGCGCGGTGCGCACCGAATCCATGGCCACGTTTCCGCCGCCTATGACCGCCACCCGGTCTCCGAGATGAATCCGGTTTCCCAGATTCACTTCCCGGAGAAATTCGACTCCCGGATAGACGCCAGTCAGGGTTTCGCCTTCGATGCCCAGCCGTTTGCACTCATGGGCGCCGATGCCCATAAAAAAGGCTTTGAAACCATTTTCCCGCAGTTGGGCAATGGTGAAGTCTTTGCCGATTTCCACCCCGGTTTTGAACTGAACCCCCAGGTCTTTGATGGTCTGGATTTCGGATTCGATAATATCCCGGGGAAGCCGGTAGGATGGAATGCCGACCGTGAGCATACCGCCCAACACCGGCAGCTTTTCGAAAACCGTTACCCCATAGCCTTCGATGGCCAGATAATAGGCGGCGGTCAGACCCGCCGGGCCGGAACCGACGATGGCGATTTTTTCATTTCTGGATGCCTTGGCTTTGGGAACGAATCGGGAGCCGCTCTTTAAATCCTCGTCTGCCAGAAAGCGGTGCAGGTATTGAATGCTGATGGGCTCATCGACCAGATTCCGCGTACAGATGCTTTCACAGGGATGGTGACAGACGCGGCCGCAGACTCCCGGAAATGGGTGGTCCTGCTTGAAGAGTTCCAATGCTTCGCGGTATTTACCGGCATGGATCAGGGCAACGAATCCCTGAACGCTGACATGGGCCGGACAGATGGACTTGCAGGGTGCTGTGCCCCGTTTCGTAATGGCAAAAGCCCCGGGAATCGCCTGGGCATATTGTTTGAAAGCCGCCTTTCGGGTGGCCAGAGATTTGTTGTATTCATCCGGAATGCTGATGGGGCAGACTTTGGCACATTCCCCGCAGCTTGTGCATTTGGAAAGATCGATGAACCGGGGCTTCTGGCGGACATGGGCCGTAAAACTGCCGGGATTGCCGCTGAGTTCCAGAAGCTCGGTTTGGGTGAGTAACTCGATGTTCAGATGCCGGCCGACCTCGACCAGTTTGGGTGAGATGACTCACATGGCACAATCGTTGGTGGGAAACGTCTTGTCGATCTGGGACATCATGCCGCCGACCGCTGCCGTTTCCTCGACCAGATACACATAATATCCGGAGTTGGCCAGATCGAGTGCGGACTGCATGCCCGCTATTCCGGCGCCCACGACCATGACAGCGCCCACAGGTGCCTGAGGCATACCACCATCGCTTTCAGCCATCGGAAGAATGGGATCTGCTTGTTTTTCCATAAGCGATTTCCTTTTGAAATTGGATCACAGCGAGCCGGTCATCCTGGGATGCACACGGCCCATGGTTGGCAGTTCACTTAGATTCTTTCCAGAATATCGGGGAGCTTGTCTTCCCACCCGATGGTTGATACCGATACGCCGCTGAACCCCTGGGCCTTGAGTGCTGCAATGGTTTCAGCCGCAATCACGATGCATTCCCGAACCTTGTCGGGGGCACTCTGTATTCGGTTGATGAGGGAATCCGGGATAGTGACGTACTCGACATTGCGCGCCATATACCGGGCCATACCGGCCGACTTCAGAAGGAGTACCGTCGGGATGACGGCGACGCGATTCCGGTCGATCCGGTTGAGAAACGGGCCGAGAACGCCTAAATCGAAAACCGGCGGGGTGATGAAAAAGCGGACGCCGCTGTCGCTTTTCTGGTTGAGAAGATCGATTTCAGCTTCCAGACTTTCTCCTTTTGCCTGGGCCTGGGCGGTCGATCCCACCAGAAAACGGGGGGAACCCTTCAAATCGACACCTGCCATGTCTTTACCTGCCTGGAGTTTTTTGAGGGCTTCCAACAATTCCATCAAGTTGATATCGTATACCGCCTTGGCCTCATGATGATCACCAAAACGGGGGTCCTGGCCCGTAACGGCCATGACCGTGGAAATGCCGCACGCCGAAGCCGCCAGCAGATCCGCCTGCAGAGCCAGTCGGTTGCGGTCTCTGCAGCAGATCTGCATAACGGTTTCCATACCGGCCTGCTGCAGGGCGATAGCACCGCCCAGAGCGCTCATGCGCATGACCGCATTGCTCATTTCAGGAACCAGGAAGGCATCGACCTGCTCTTTGACACGCCTGGCGTTTTTGATCATGGAAGAGATGTCTGCGCCTTTGGGAGGTTCCATCTCGGCCAGAACAACAAATTCGCCGGCCTCTATCTTGTTTTTGAGATGCATCGGGTTTCCTCCAGACTGGGGTGGAATGAAAAACAGCCAAAAATGACATTTATTCTATCAATGGTGTTTGCTTCACTAACTCATTCATAATATTATAGTCAAGAAAAAAATATAATAATAAATTTAGTTAATGAATAAAAATCAGGTTGCTTTCATTTCCTGCATCATCGCCGGTTAATCATGGACTTTTTTCAAAAACGCCTATATTAAAATGAAGGTCGTGGGCATGACTTGCCGGCCGAATTTATGCTCACTCATTGCTGCTGTGTTTATTCTGGGGAAACATACCGATGCAACAAAAAGTATCTCAAGGCGCCACCCTGTTTGCGGTCGGGACGGCCACATTTCTCATGCCGTTCATGCTCTCCGGTGTCGGGGTGGCGTTGCCATCGATCGGACGGGAGCTTTCGGCCAGCGCCATTGAGCTCAGTCTGGTGGAGACCGCCTACATGCTGTCGGTCTCCATCTTCATGCTGACCATGGGAAGGCTCGGAGACATTCACGGCCGCCGGCGCATCTTTCAGTATGGAATTGCCTTTTTCACGCTGATGGGCGGATTGCTCTCGCAGGCGTGGTCCATTCAGGCGGTTATCTGTTTCCGGTTTTTACAGGGCATTGGCGGCGCCATGATGGCAGCCACGGGAGTGGCCATCGTCGTTTCCGTTTTTCCCCCCGAACAACGGGGCAAAGCATTGGGAATCACCGTGGCCTGTGTATATGCCGGCCTATCCTGCGGCCCGTTCATTGGCGGTGCGTTGATCACGGCATTCGGGTGGCGGTCTTTGTTTTATCTGTGCTTACCACTGGGAGCCGGCAGTTTTTTTCTTGTTGGCTGGAAATTGCGCGGTGAGTGGGCGGACGCCAAAGGAGAGCCGTTTGACTGGAAAGGGGCGATCACGTACGCCTGCGCCATGGTTCTGCTGATTGTCGGAGCATCCAATCTTGGGCATGGCGGATGGTCGTGGGCGCTTCTGCTAACAGGCATTGCCGGTGTCGGGATGTTTATCGTTCTTGAAGCCGGAACCAAACATCCGGTGCTGGACCTCAGTCTGTTCCGCAACAATCGGGTGTTCGCTCTGAGCAGCCTGGCAGCCCTTCTCAACTACGCCGCCACATTCGGCGTCACTTTTTTCTTCAGCCTTTATTTGCAGTTTGTAAAGGGCATGACCCCCCAGCATGCTGGAGCGTTCCTGATTATTCAGCCTGTGGCACAGGCTGTTTTTTCTCCGGTCTGTGGACGCCTGTCCGATCGGTATTCCGCCGCATGGGTGGCCACCGCCGGCATGGCACTCTGTGCGGCCGGTCTCGGTATGAGTACCGTGATCTCCGCAACAACGTCCCTGTCGGTTCTGGTTGCCGTCTTTCTGCTGCTGGGGCTGGGCGTTGCCCTTTTCTCATCGCCGAATATGAGCATCATCATGGGAAGTGTGGCACCCCGTTATCTGGGGGTGGCATCCGGC
>CAYQKZ010000184.1:318-6960 GCA_964418135.1 uncultured Desulfobacterales bacterium | reverse complement strand
ATCCAATTCCTCGGAAAGCTGTGCCTTCGTCTGAGCTGTCTCCTGACGGCTCAGATCCAATTCCTCGGAAAGCTGCTTCAACCGGTTCCGACTCTCGGAAAGCTGTGCCTTCGTCTGAGCTGTCTCCTGACGGCTCTGCGTAAGCTCATCCAACAGTTTCGCTGCCTGCCGGGCCTCTTTGGCGATGACGGCATCGCATTCTCTCTTTGTCCACCACGCAGCGGCAATTTCAAGATACTCGACAGGATCCGGTCCGCCGGCTTTCATCGGCATCACGGCGCGGGAAGGCCCCCGGCGGGCAATCCACCCTTCCTGAAGGATATCGGGCTGAATCACATGTTCCCACCGGGCCCGCAGCCTGGCATTATTTCTAGGCTGCGCCACCTGACGTTCGTGTCCACTGACGGACTCATGGTGAATCACGATGCTTTCCGGCTGATAGGCTATTTTCTTTCCAGCCTGCTGCAGCTTGAAGCACAGATCCACATCTTCGCAGCCATTCCAGTATGCCTCATCGAATCCTCCGAGATCGTCAAAGACATCTTTCCTGAACATCAGGCAGGCGGCAGTCAGTGCCTGAAAAAACATGGGCTGATCCACCGGAACCGATGCAGGGTTCTCTCCCATGAACACATGGCGAGGCAAAAGCGTGCAGACATCTTTTTGAGAAATCACGACAACACCTGCATGCTGAAGCCTGCCATCGGGGTACAGCAGCCGACTGCCCGCCGCACCGATATCCGGATCACTGTCCAGTGTGTCAATCAGGGGGTCGAGCCATCCGGATTGAACCTCGGTATCGTTGTTCAAAAACAGGACATAGCGGCCCGACGCGGCCCGCGCCCCCTGATTGCAGGCGGTGGCAAAGCCCATGTTCACCGGGTTGGTGATGACATTTATCGCGTTTCCATAAGACGGCAGCAGTTCCGATGTTTCATCCGTAGAGTGGTTATCCACCACAATCAGTTCGAAACTGTCGGAATCCGTATTGGCAAACAGTTTTTCAAGGCATTGCCGGGTATATTGGGCGTTGTTATAGACTGGAATGATGATCGATACGCGGTTGGTCATATTTCAGATCCTGCATACAATTTTAAAACTAGGTTCACAGTACCCCCCCTCATCTTGTTTTTATTCAGCGATAATATACTTTCAACCCCAAAACAATGATTCGCTTCAGAACATCCCCCCTTTGGTAAAGGAGGGATAAGAGGGGTTTGAGGGGCTACATACCCGAAAAATCCCTCTCGATCCCACCATGACACCGCTGCAAACAGCTTCGATACCATGGATTGGTTCAGTCAAAATGTATCAAAAAACAATTCATTATTTTTTATTTCAATATTCCGCCTTTCACTTTGTTCCATCAATTCAGGGAGAAATCGGAGTAATCGTCAAATTGCGAATAAGCCAGGCTGCATCACGCGAATCCTGATCGCCAAGCGGCGTGGCCTTGCCATCGGTTTCTATACTGAGTTCGGCAAGCTTAGTCGGTGGTATGTCAATAACTTTTTCGAATATCGCAGACACATCCCCCTTCGCCGTCAACTGGATATCTCGAATCAAACCATCACGGGCACTGAAGCGAAGCGTCAATGTTTGATCCCCACGCGTGCCGTATACAAAATACACTTTTGTCCGGGTAGAATCCTTGGGGACAGCCTGTGGCTGTAATTTAAACACAACCTTGTGCGCTACCCATCGCCACCAATTTTTGCCGTCACTTTCCTGGTCATGGGCTCCGGTTGCCGATACAATGCCGATTTGGCCTTGTCCATTGAAAACACCTACCCTGAAAGGACCGATGGCAGCCCCCCCGTTCAGCCACCCATTCTGCCCGATAGGCTCCACCACACAGTCGCCGGATTGGAGTGCCTGCGTTCTGATTTCACCGGGCAAATTGGGATAAATATACCCATCATCCATCCAGTCCGATGTTACGTACCGGTCCGGTAAGTAAAGCGATGCCATTTGTCTGAATTTATGGTGGCGCCCCCCAAGATTCAGATAAACGGGTAGCGTAGGCGGACAGTCAGATTGTATTGTCTTGCGAAAATCCAAATAAAATCGATTCAGATCGCGGACACCGGTGTAATAATGCATAAGTGGCCTGGTGCGAACCACGCCGATGTGTGCAGCATTGATCACTCCGATCATGGAGACCGCCACAACCGCTGCAGCAAAAAATTTCCCCATTTTCGGTTTCAATCCAACGACAGCCAGCAGAACAAAAACCATCACAAACGGATGAGCCCAATCAGCTAGTTTGAACTGACTCCAGCTCTGGCCCATCCCTTTCGGGAAAGGAGATGGAACGAAGTATCGGAAATAAACAATCCCTGCAGCGAAGAGAAACAGCACCGAAACGGCAGGCATGAGTATGCCGCCGATCGATATACGCCAAATGGAGCGGCCCCCCGCCAACACGACGGCCATCACCAGACAGAGAAGAAACAATCCCCCCACATAGGATATCGATCCAGCCTATTCCGGCGTACTCCACTGAAAAACGTCCCATGCCCCGCCATGAATGCCGAATGCATGCGCAAGGAATCCATAGAGGAACCAATCAACGGAAGAACCGACAACAGCACCGGACTGAACTTTCAATGCCTTATAGGCACGCAACAGTTCAAAATTGAGCAGTATGACCGAAAGACCGAATAATGTACCGCTGAATATCAGTAATTTTTCCCAAACCCGAAATCTCCAGGCCATCACCAGTCCGCTGCCGATAACAGCCATCAACAGAAACGGCGCAAACTCCAGATAGGCGAATACGCCCCCCGAAAAGAGTACAGCGCCGGGAATCGCCGCCTTCGCAATTGCCACACGTGGCCGGGATGTTGTCGCAACCCATCGCTACAGCGGGCCAATCGAAAAAAGCAATCCCGCTCCCAGCGCAAGACCCACAGCTTGTGGAAAAAAACCCAGATTGGCACCAAAAACCAATCCGCCCAGCGTGAAGGCAGGGAGTGCAAGCAGGGCCAGTCGTACACCGCGATGCATGGAAGATAGCGGCCGGGCAAGGGGAAAACCAATCGTCAAACAACAAGCACCCACGACAGAGATGACGACGCCGGGGTAGACCTCGTTGGACCATCGCAGATTCAGCAGCGCCTGCATAATGGCAAGCAAATAGGAAGCCCCCATGCGAAAGCCATGCTGATACAAAGATACCTGTGATGTCAAAGGCGTTACGTCTGCCTTCGAAATGACATCCCCGAAGGCATGATCCTGCAGCCAGTTGCCGTGAACGAGATAAGTGAATGCATCATTGTGGGCATTGAATGCACCGAAAACAAAGAGCGGGCCCAACAGACTCACACCACAGACAATGCCGAATCCACTCACCGTAATGGCATGTATAAATGCCCGGCCGATATGCCG
Source organism: uncultured Desulfobacterales bacterium (assembly GCA_964418135.1). Taxonomy (GTDB): domain Bacteria; phylum Desulfobacterota; class Desulfobacteria; order Desulfobacterales; family Desulfatirhabdiaceae; genus RAAP-1. The sequence continues at coordinate 3,570 of CAYQKZ010000184.1, read as the reverse complement.
TTCGAGCGATAGAACACCTGCCAGCAAGGCAATAACGATCAAAGGCACGATGATCGAATTTCCCAAGGGAAAAATCCGTCCAAGGAGACTGGCCAGTACCGTCAAGGATGCCAAACCGATCACCGGAGACAGATAGAACCGGGCGCTACCTTGAAACTTGAATGGCAGCACCAGCGCCCAAACCCGACCCACCACCGTAAACAGGAACAACGTCGCTGCGGAAACAGCCAGGGTCGTCCAGAATATCTCTGCTCCAGAAAAAGCGGTCATAAAGAATAACTTACCATCAGGCAGTCGATTCCCTCCTTGGGGAAGCAAATTGAAAACGCGAAATACCGCAACACAATGATTTATTGCATGGGGACTTTCGTAGAGTTGAATTTCAAACCCGCTCCTGCGGAGTGAAATTTTGAATGCATATGACGTTGTCCATGAAACTATTTTGTCAGAACTGCCCACTGCGTCAAAATCAGAAAAGACCACACCTCACGTTGTCGGAAATAGCGAACTGTCTTCAAGTCTACCAGATGATCATGCGGACTTGTACGCTTCTGGTTGATGCCGATTGTTTCAAGGATATTGAGTACCCAATCCCAACGGGGCGAAGGTGTGGTACACAGCAGAATACCCCCTGGACGCAACAGTTCCACACATTCCTTGAAACAGTCAACATGCTCCACGACTTCGAAAGCGATGATGACATCAAACGACCCATCCGAAAGCCCCAGCGACCGCCAGTTGCGCACATCCCCCACAATATCTGCCGGGGGCTGGATATCCAGCCCGATATATATCATCCCTGAATTCAAGGCATCCCTGACCCATCCGGATCCGGAACCGATCTCCAGAATTCGACTTCCGGGCTGAATGCGGGACAAGAGTCGGCGGGCCCGTTGACGCCGGATAAATTTCTCCAATAAAGCCATAGCTATTCCTTCAAAGAACGTCTGAGCTGCAACAGTTCAAAAATCATCGCCGCCCCCCAGGACATGACCTTGGGCACATCGAGGCTGTTCTCACCACCGGCCCTGGCAAGGAAATCGATCGGAACACGGCGGATTCGGATATCCTTGCATTGATACATCACACAGGAAAGCGCCACATTGTGAATATTGAAATTGGATGGCACCCTGCGGATACATTCCCGCAGCACGGGCTGACGCATCAACCGATACGGCACATTCGGATCCGGTACATTCAGACCGATAACCAATGACGACAACCAACGGCAGACCCGCGAAATATACATGCGTAAAAAACCATCCCCCCGCCGGACTCTAAGCCCCATCACCACGTCACAATCGTTGCGCTGCTGCCAGAAGTCCGGCAGATACCGGGCATCACACTGCCCATCCGAATCTATCTGCAACACCCATTCACATGAACTTCGAGCGGCGATTTCGTATCCCAAACGGCAGGTAGCGCCATGTCCCGCGTTCAATTTGTCCACCACGATCAGACGATCCCCCCACTGTGCCTGAAGATTTTCCATCCGCTCCAGGGTGCGATCCCTGGACCCGTCATTCAACAACAACATCTGACTGGAGGTACCGAGCCGATCCAGTACCGGTATCCACGCTTCAACCACATTTGCGATGTTGGCTTCTTCGTTGTACACCGGCATGACCACCAGTAATTCAGCATACACTGCCGCACTAACGGCGATCGGACGGAGTAAAAATGTTTTGGACATAGCACACCCTATTTGGACCGCGTTGTCAGCCGCGGGCGAATTTCTTTTTCATAACAATCCAACGCCGCCATGATCGTATCATCCATATCCAGATACCGGTAAGAGCCAAGACGTCCACCGAAAATGACCCGGTCTTCCTTAAACGCCAGCAATTGATATTTCTTCATCATTTCCAGATTTCGGGGGGTACTGACAGGATAAAACGGCTCACCGTCGGGGCCGGCAGCGTATGAATATTCCGTGTAGGTAGTGGTCATCGGAAGCGGCGGTCGTTCGGTGTGAAAATGCTTGAATTCATGGATACGAGTATAAGGAATCTCTGTATCTGCGTAATTCATCACGGAACAGCCCTGAAAATCGGGACAGTCATGACGCTGAATTTCAAAACGGATCGAACGCCAGTCCAGATGGCCTTCCACAAAATTGAAGTACCGGTCTATCGGACCGGTATACACGATCAACTCACAATCCCGGCACCATGTACCCGGATCGAAAAAATCGGTGTTCAGCCGCACCTCGATATTGGGGTGATCCAGCATGCATTCAAACAGACGGGTATAGCCATCCAAGGGAATACCTTCATAAAGATCGTCGAAATACCGTGTGTTGTAATTCAGCCGCACCGGCAGTCGCATAATGATATCCGCTGGCAGTTGCCGCGGATCCGTCTCCCATTGTTTGAGGGTATAGCCCCTGAAAAAAGCTTCATATAGCGGCCGACCGATCAGCGAGGCGGCTTTTTCCTCCAGATTGACAGGATGCGTAATACCGGACCGCTCGGCCTCATGCCGGATGAAGCCCGTCACCTCCCGCGGTGTCAAGTTGCAACCGTAAAATGAATTGATGGTTCCCAGATTGATGGGCAGGGTATACACCTGGTCGCGATACCGGGTATGCACCACATGCCGGTAGCCGTTAAACCGTGAAAACCGCTGAATGTACTCCCAGCATCGTTGATTGCTGGTATGAAATATGTGGGAGCCATAACGGTGACACTCCACGCCGGTTTCCGCATCCACACTGGAATGGCAGTTGCCGCCGATATGAGAACGTTTGTCGATCACGCAGACCTTCATCCCTGAATCGACGGCCAGCCGTTCTGCAATGACCGCACCGAAAAAGCCCGCACCGACAATCAATACATCGCAGCTATGACTCATACCGAACGGCCCTGGTTCGTCTTTAACGATTCACAATCCGATTCTTTCTCTTCCGCTTCCGATGATTGAGTGTCTTCCAGATGACCAACCTGAATGAGTCGCATCTGACGGGCCTTTCGAACGATAAACGTATTTTCCAGAGCGTGATAGGCGCTTTCCGCTATCTCCGTTTTACGGTTTGCCTCTTTCAATTGAAATTCGACCTCATAAACGCTTTCCATATAGGCATTTTTCTCTGCTTCCAATGCCGTCAACCGATCTGCCAAATCCTGTATCCGCTTCTGACAGTCTGCTTCAGATTCCTGCAGCCGATTTGTAAGCGCTCCAATCTGTATCTGTTTTTCCTGCTCCACAGATTCCAGTCTGGCATGAAGATTGTTGATCACCACCAGTCGATTG
>CAYQKZ010000184.1:0-308 GCA_964418135.1 uncultured Desulfobacterales bacterium | reverse complement strand
TCACTCGTTCCGTCAACTCTTCCACCTGACCGAACCGCAATTGACGGTCTGTTTCGGATTCCTTCAGTCGCTCCGTCAACTCAAAAACTTGAAAACGAAGGTCTGCTTGTTCAACACGCATATTTTCGATATTATTGACGGCCTGGCGAATGATTTGAAGACAATCCACCGAGAATTCCTGCAAATCGATTTCTTTGTATTCCTGAATGATACTGGAATCAAGCCATTTCGATAAAGCAGTCGTTATCCTGTCCACAGAGATCGTTCGGATACATGGAGGATGCGAGAAAAAGCACAGCCAGTTGCAG
>CAYQKZ010000183.1:0-6972 GCA_964418135.1 uncultured Desulfobacterales bacterium | reverse complement strand
CCTGAGATTTTTTTCGCAGCAGTTCCGCCATTTTCCGGTGGTCGGAATTTCTGACGGAACCGGAAAGCATGCTGAGCGCAATCCCGCTGTCCGGCAATGCCTGAATTGCGCTGTACTTGAAATCCATGGCCAGCGGCCACAGAACGATATCGACGGCATCGGCCACCTGCAGAAGCACTTCGTTCAGATCGACCACAGACGCATCGCACCCCCCGCAGGCCCCCAGCCAGTAAATCGCAACTTTCGGTTTTTCCGCCATATTGCGTTCCCCCTTCGCCCTAAACCTGTTTCACCGTAACCGTTCACGCCCCCTCTCGGCGAGAGGGTGGGAAATGTTTAGAATCACGGTATTTCCCCCCTCCCGGCCTCCCCCCGCTGGGGGGGAGGAGGTGAATGATTACGTTTCACCGGCCCCAATCCAGATAGTTGGTGTCGGATCTGAGCCACTATCCGCGGAATTTTTTTACCGTCAGGATCGATGTCGAGTTCCATGGTCAATCGTTCCGGTTCGATCCCGAAGGCCTCCATGACTTTGTGAATCAAGAAGACTTTCTTGCGGGTCTGATAATTGCCGTCCTGAAAATGGCAATGCCCTTCGGGACATCCAAGGATCAGCACCCCGTCGGCCCCGGCACGGAAGGCTTTCAGAATGTGATCGGCATCGATTTTTCCGCTGCATACCACCGGTATCCAGTTCAGAACAGCGGCTCCAAGAGTTTCCGCATCGCTTAGATATCCCCACCCGAAATTGCAAGTAAAACAAACGAGTTTGGGGTTATAGATTTCCATGCTCCGCCTCCTTGGTCAGTGCGCCAGTGCGGCATACACCGCCTCGATATGCTGTTCCATCGTATCCCCCACCATCCGCCGGGCATTGGAAGGACAGGCGACCACACACAGGCCGCAGGACTTGCATTTAAAGCTGTCTGTAATCGACACCCGTCTGTTTTCGAAGTCCTTGGATTGCGCCGCCCCATAATAGCACATCGACACACAGATGCCGCACCCGCAGCATCGCTCGGAATGGACTTCGACATGCGGCAGGTTCTTCTGTATCCCGACGGAAATACAGGCCTTGCAGGAAATGCACGGCCCGCAGGTCAGGCAGCGCCTGGCCTCATCGATGGCCTCGGGCAGGGTGAACCCCCTTTCGAACAGCCGGAAATGCATCCGTTTTTCCGGCGGGATCCAGAGGATTTCCGGCTCCGACTCGTAATGACGCCGGCGGGGGATATCCTGGGTCTCGAAGAGGCGGCTGCGGCCTTCGCGCAGGCTCATTCCGCGCAAGTACCGCACGATGGACTCGGCAGCCGTCAGGCCGTCTTTCATGGCATCCACCATGAATCCGATCCGGCGCACATCCCCACCGATGAAAATCCATTCCTTATTTGAATTCTGCAGGGTGAGCGGATCGACGACAAGCTGCCCCCGTTCGTTCAACAGGCCGTCGGTTTGAAGCGACAGAATATCCGGCCCCTGCCCGACCGTGATGATGAGGATATCTCCTTCCAGAGAGAGAATATCGGCCATGTCGAATTTTGGATTGAACCCCCTGGCATCGAAGACATTCTGGCAGCGCGGACACTCGACTTTCTGCATCCGTTCACCCGCACCGATGATCCGGCTGACGCCCCGTGAATAGATGATCCGAATTCCCTCTTCCCAGGCCCCGCGGATTTCTTCCCAGTCCGCCGGCACACGGTCTCTGGAACTGCGGTCTTCACATTCGAGGCAGACCATGGTGGTTTCGCCAGCAAGTCTGCGGGCGGTTCGGGCCACATCGAAGGCCACATTGCCGCCTCCGATGACCAGGACTTTCTTTCCCCGGAAATAATTGGGTTTGATGTAGCCATGGCTGACCTCGTACAGAAAAGTGTGTCCGTACATGACTCCAGACAAATCCTGACCGGCCACCTCTTTACCGCCGAAACTCAAGGTTCGCGGGGCCGGCGTTCCCTGAGCCAGAAACACGGCCTGATAGCCGTCGTTTCGAAGCTTTTCGACAGTCCACTTGCCTTCGCCGATCCGGATATTGTATTTGACATCGATCCCCACCAGCCTCACGAGGTTTTCCAGGGTCGAAGCCAGCACCTTTTCCGGCAGCCGATAGCGCGGGATCAGCCAGAGGGCGCCGCCCAGGCGGTCCGACGCTTCGAAAATCGTCACCCGGTATCCGCGATTGCTCAGATCGTACGCACACATCAGCCCGGCCGGCCCGCCGCCTACGACGGCCACATTTTCCCGGTTCTTGATCAGCGGGTATTCATCGCGTTTTCCCATCTGATAGATATAGGTATCCGCGACGAACCGTTTCAGGAGCCGACGCCGGATAGCGCCTCCCTTGGACTGATAGTTGCATTCGAGTTCGCAGAGTCCACAGACATACCCGCAAACCGGGAAGAAGGGATTCTTTTCGTAAAGGTAGTCTCCGATCTGCACAATACCTTCCGTGGCAGCTTCGGGGTCTTCGGGAAGCAGGGAAATGAGAACGTTGGTACGCTGGATGTCTTCGTTGATGTGGCAGCGCACCTGACATGGCGGCAGAAACTGTTTGACAGCGGGTTCGACCCCGGCCCATCCCGTACTGACCGTTTTCCACATGATCGTTCCTCCTGGACCGTTAAATTTTGAGGATATTCAGGCGGCGCCTGAAGCAGGCTTGACCGACCACCTGCTTGAAAGTGAACGGCATCGTCAACCGGTTGATAGAGGAATGAAACGGCATCCCTTCCAGAATTTATCGAAGGGACTTCTTGTTTGGAATCGATTGTATTCAGACGTTAACTTTTTATCATAACGATTGCGTGAAAACCAGATTTTATTTTCATTTTCACGATCTGTCAAAATCCATTTGCTGAATGATGCCAGTTATGAAAGAATCGAAAAATAAAATCGGTTACCGGAGGCGTTATGGCTAAACAGAAAAAAGACAATCAGAATTCAATTCAACCCGTCCCAAAAGACTCGGAAAAACGTGGCGTTTCTTATGGGATCATCGCCATTGCATATATTGCGGGGCTCCTGTCCGGGGTATTACTGACGATTTATAAGACAGACGAGGCTCCGCCGGCGGATCCGCATCAACATGTCGCACAAAAGTCATCCCCTGATGTGTCGGATCGGATTGCCGAACTCGAGCTGAATGCATCCCAGAACCCGGCTGATGCAGGGGCGTGGATTCAATTGGGCAATGTATGTTTTGACGCCGACCTTCCGGATAAATCCATTGCCGCCTATGACAAGGCACTGGCCCTGAATCCCACCAATGCCGATGTCTGGACGGATCAGGGCGTGATGTATCGCAAGATCGGCAAATTCGATAAAGCGATCGCATGTTTCGACAAGGCTGTCAGCGTCGATCCGAAGCATGAAATCGCCCGATTCAACAAGGGGATTGTACTGATGCACGAGCTCGACGACATTCAGGGAGCGATGCAGGCATGGGAAGAACTTCTGGCGGTCAACCCGCTGGCCATGGCCCCGAACGGGCAGTCCATCGATGAGATGATGCGGAAGATGAAACAACGAACACCTTGACATGACCGGATTATGAGACAATGAGCTGGTTGGAATACATTCTGGTAGGGCTGGCGGCCATCGCCGGCGGTGCGGTGAATGCACTGGCCGGCGGCGGAACGCTCATTACGTTTCCAATGCTGACGGCGGTCGGCATTCCGGCGGTAGCCGCCAATATCACCAATACCGTTGCCCTCTGTCCGGGTTATCTGGGAGCAACACTTGCACAGATGCGGGATTTAAAGGGACAGCAGCACAGAGCCTTACTGCTGCTGCCTGTCGGCGTGCTGGGCGGAATCGCCGGCGGCATCCTGCTGCTGAACACCGGGGAACGGGCTTTTCGGACGATGGTGCCTTTTCTGATCCTGCTGGCATCGGGATTGCTTGCCATCCAGGACCCGGTGCGGGGGTGGCTTGTCCGCCGTTCCGGCAGCCATACGGGTTCGGCAAAAATTCATGAAGCATGGGCCCTTTTGCCCGTGTTTCCGGCCGCTGTTTATGGCGGATATTTCGGGGCCGGGCTAAGTGTCATTGTCCTGGCTGTCCTGGGGCTGATTCTGGATGACACGATGACACGGCTCAATGCCCTGAAACAGGCCATGGCATTCAGCATCAACATCGCTACGGCAATCTTCTTCCTGTTTTCAGGACAGGTCGTCTGGCCTGTCGTATGTGTCATGGCCGTCGGTGCGCTGCTGGGCGGAACATTGGGCGGAAGATTGGCGGGCCGAATTCCCCCGCAGGCACTGCGAAAGATCGTTGTCATTATCGGAATCATTGTCTCCACAATTTATTTCATCAAGAACTAGCCTCGATGCATCCGGACAGTTTCATGAACGATGAGAAGAAATTGACGCTGTTTTTACCGATTCTATCAAGAATCGATGAAGAATCCTTTTGTTTCTTTTGTATGTTTCATGTATTTTGTGGTTGAAATTCGAGAAATATAAAGAGTGATCCGTACGCATGGCATCCGTAATGACGATCGATCGGTATACAATTATCAAACAACTGGGAAAAGGGGCTTTTGGAGGCGTATTCCTTGCCGAAGACAAGCACTCCGGTTCTCCGGTTGTCATCAAAAGACTTGACGCACCGATTGCCTGCCGGGGCAATATTAAACTGCAACTGATCCGTGAGGTCCGACGCGCCTGCAAGCTGGCGCATCCGAATATCGCAACGGTTCTGGATGTCGGGGAATATGATGGTGTGCCCTATGTCGTATGTGAATATGTTGACGGTAACCCGCTGGATACCTTGCTCCGGAAAGAGAGCCCGTTTTCAATTCCGCGTGCCGTCAAGCTGATGACCGGAATATTGGAAGGCATTGGTCATGCACATCGGAATGGATTGTTACATCTGGATCTGAAACCCTCCCGGATCATCGTCGATACAGAAGATATGCCCCGAATCATGAATTTTGGCATATCCGTCATGATCCGGGCTCAGAAGGACGTTGCCGGCATGCATGGGTATCTGTCTCCGGAACATGTAACCAATGTGCCGTTCAGCCATCGATCCGATATTTTTTCCATTGGATTGATCCTGTACGAAATGCTCACCGGCAAGCCCGCTTTCATCGCGCCGAAATTCATCTCCGAATTCGACCTGTCGGATATCCCTCCCCCGTCTTACCTGAATACTGAAGTGACAGATCCGCTCGACCGTATCGTTATGAAAGCGATTGCCGGAAAGCCGGATCAACGGTATGCCGATGCCGGCGGGATGAAAAAAGACCTGAATGCTTTTTTTCTCATGGAAGGAGACAGCGCCAAATTTTCCTCACAACAGCAGGTCCAAACCACATTGGAAAAACTCCTCGAAATCATGGAACGATCGCAGGATTTTCCAGCTTTTTCCCAGCATATTCTCGAAATCAATCAAAAAGCATCGTTATCGAAAGCCAACCCGACATCCCCGGCCCAGCTTGCCGGAATCATCCTCAAAGACTATTCTCTGACCAACAAACTGCTCAGACTTGTAAATTCGGCATTTTACGGCAATTTTTCCGGAAAGATCACCACCATCACCAGAGCGGTCATGGTTCTTGGTTTCGAACAGGTCAGTCTGGCGGCCTCCAGTCTGATGCTGTTTGACCATCTGCAGAACAAGATACAGTCTGAAGAATTGAAAGACGCCGCTATCAGCTCCTTCATGAGTGGGCTGGTCGCCAGAGATCTGGCTGAAAAAATGGGAACACAGAGTCTGGAAGAGTCCTTCATCTGCGCGATGCTTCACAATATAGGCAGGCATCTAGTCGTCTATTATTTACCGGACCAGGCCAATGAGATCAAAGCCATGATTGCGCAGAAAGGGGAAAATGAGCGAAATGCAGCGTGGGCTGTTTTGCGGATTTCTTATGAAAATATCGGGATGGCCATTTTAAAGAACTGGAACTTTCCGGTTAAAATTATCGGCAGCCTGACCCGTCTGCCGGATGGAAAGGTGGAGAAGCCAAGTTCAGATGAAGAGATGCTGCGCAGCCTTGCCGGATATTCCAATGAGCTTTGCGACATTATCAGGAAGCATCAGGGAAACGACAGAAACATCGCACTGAAAACCCTGGCAAATCGGTTTCATCAAGTTGTTCCTGTTTCCGGAGTACAGTTGCTGAAGATGCTGAATACCGCCAAAACCCAGATGGAGAAGTACTCCGATGTACTCGGTATCGATATCCGCCAGAGCGAATTCATGCAGCAACTCTCCATGGGTACCGAACCGGTCGATGAAAATGCCGTCGTCGTGAGGCCGGTTGTCGGTTTGGACAAAACAGATGCCGTTGCCGCTGAAAAGCAGATTCGGGATGCCGCCATTCGGGAAGATCGTTCGGATATCCTGATGAACGGCATTCAGGAGATCACCAATGCACTGCTTTCCGACTACACTCTCAACGATATGATGTTCATGATTCTTGAGACCATTTATCGGGGATTCGACTTCCATCATGTCATATTCTGCATGATGGAAATGAGTCGGACGAAAATGCGCGCCCGCTATGCCTTCGGTACGGATATCAAGACCGTTACGGAAAAGTTTGTCTTCAACATTACCAATCGTCCGACGGATTTATTCAATATGGCGATTTCACAGCAGAAAGACATTATCGTTGAAGACTGCCAGGACCCTTCTATTGCCAACCTGATTCCCGACTGGTATCAAAAGGCTTTTCTGTCTCCGGCATTCACCATTTACCCGATCATTGTCAAAGAAACACCTTTCGGACTGATTTATGCCGACAAGGAAACCAAAGGTACGATACTGTCTCCGATTCAGCTCAACTATATGAAAACACTTCGCAATCAATCCATCCTGGCCATCAGGCAAAAAATTTGACCGTTCAAGGATATCCCTCAACAAGCACTGGCTCGGTTAACTTTTTTTCAAAACCAGGGTCATATCGATCTTCTGCTCGGTCAAACCGGTGTGGGAAAATCTTCCCTCCTGCGATGCTTTACC
>CAYQKZ010000182.1:0-6977 GCA_964418135.1 uncultured Desulfobacterales bacterium | reverse complement strand
AGCGGACATTCTGAACCACGGCATCGATCAGCGCCGGGATTCCGGCATGAAAGAATGTGGAATCTCCCAGTGTCGCCACGATGTCGGGACGCTTGGCCTCGTGTTTGAACGCCTGATAGAACCCTGCCGCCTGGGTGATGGCGGCACCCATGCAGATGAAGGTATCTACGGCTCCCAGATTCAATCCGAGTGTATAGCAGCCGATATCGCTGGTATAGATACCCCGGGGTGCGGCTTTCTTGATGGCGTAAAAACTGGCGCGGTGTGGACATCCGGCACACAGGGTAGGACGCCTGCCGGGAGGCGGCGCCGGTAGTTCAGGTCGGGCAAAGGGTTTTCCGGCAAAATCCGCGATGATCGTCTCGATGGTTTCCGGCAGGATTTCCCCGACGGACGGCACTGTTCCTGAAGCTTTTCCAAGAACTTTGTGACGGTTGGCCAGTTGCATCTCGATGATTCCGGTGCTTTCTTCGATGACCAGAATCCGCGAATACGCTGCATCTACATGATCGATGAATTCCCGGTGAAGCGGATAGGGCTGTATGACTTGATACAGCGGGACATGATTCCAAAGACCGAGATCTTTGAGAACATCCCGTGCATGGGCGGCCGCCACGCCGGATACGACGACAGCCATGGCGCCCGATGCTTCCGGGTTGCAGCGTATGGGAGCGGTGGGTGCATACCAGGCGATATCCGCCAGCTTCTGTTCGAGCAACTGATGCAGCCGAAACCGGAATTTGGGGGTTGCCGCCCAGCGGGGGGGATTTTTTTCGAATGCCGGGGTTCGGGCGTCAAAGTGGACGGGAGAAACGGCCACATCCTGTCTGGCATGACAGACCCGCGTGGTCGGCCGGATCATGACCGGAATTTCGAATGCTTCGGACAGGGCGTAGCCCAGAGCGATCATGTCTTTGGCCTGGGCTGGAGAGTCGGGATCGAGTACCGGGATTTTGGCCATCATGGCCATCATCCGGCTGTCTTGTTCGGTCTGGGATGAATGCGGACCCGGATCATCGGCGCTGATAATCAAAAAACCGCCTTTGTTCCCCATGTAGGCGGCACTCATCAGCGGGTCCGACGCCACGTTCAGCCCCACCTGTTTCATGCTGACCATGGTTCTGAGGCCGGTCAGGGCGGCGGTATAGGCAATTTCAAAAGCCACTTTTTCGTTGATCGCCCACTGAATATGCATCCGGTTTTTTTCTGTTTCCCGCCATTCCACCAGCGTCGGCAGGATTTCGGAAGCCGGGGTGCCAGGATAGGATGTGGCGACAGCACATCCGTTTTCGATCAATCCTCTTGAAACAGCCTGATTTCCCAGCATCAGGATACGATTATTCATGTGATTCCCCCATGTTTTTTCCTTTCCGGAAACCGAATATCAGATAAATGATAAAGCCGATGAACGGAATGGCGGCAATCATCATCCAGAGTACTTTTTCCCGAAGGCTGCCGAATTCTTTCTGGGATGCATGGATGATCGCCCAGAGGGTGGCCAGCAGAAACGGCACCGCAATGACCAAAACGGTTCTGATTGTCTGTAAATCCATGTTATCCCTTCAACTGATCGGCGATTTTCAATATGGTTGAGACATACACCTTGCTATGGTTGTATCGATAGACCACATCGAAAGCAGCTTCATAACTGATGCCGGGTTTCCAGCCGAAATTTTTCAGATAATTGGCAATGCTCATGATGGCATCGCTGGAATTGAACAGATCGATCTTACCGTCTTGATTGCCGTCCCGGCCGTACGCCAGGATATTGCTTGGCATGAACTGGGAAATTCCCATGGCCCCGGCATAAGAACCATGAATGACCGTCGGATCGAGCTTTTCCCTATTGGTATATTTCAGAAAAGCCTTCAGTTCCTGATATGCCCATGCGGACTTGACATTGGCTTTTTCTTCGAAAGCCGTCCGCTCCGGCCGACGATCTGCCTGCATGCTGTTCCACACCACTTCCCGAAGCCCGGAATCTTTCATGGCGGCCAGGGAGGATAGGGTGTTCAAAATGGAGCTGTTTCCCAGGTAGGTTCCAAGTCTGGTTTCGACCAACATGATGGCGGTAATCACTTCCTTGTTGACGCCACAGCTTTTTTCGGCAGCATTCAATTCCGAAAGATGCTCTTGAATATATTTTTTGGCTTTTTGAATGGCTTCCGGAGCCAGGAACTGGTCGTAATTGACCCTGGCTTCGCTATGCATGAAAAACAGCGATACGGTACGGGGCTCGAAATGGACATCCGTTTTCTGATAAAGCGTTTTGAGCTGGTTCGGATCGAATCCGTCCTGAGTGAGTCTGGACTGAAGAGAAGCAAAAGGAGCCGTGGCATCTTCGGTTGCCGCAGGAACTGCCGAATTCAGCCAGAAACAAAGAACCAACAAGCCGATCTGGGTATGAAAAAAAAATAATCGGATAATGGGATTGTGGTTTTTCAATATCATGATTCCTTTTCAAATCAATGTGCCGATGAATCTGGTCGATTATATACCATAATTGGATAATAATAATCCAGTATCAATATTGCGTTCACATTGTTCTTGATATTGCGGGCTATCTTTGTATAATACCAGATTGTACCTCAGCATGGATTTACACAAACACAATACCGAAAGTTATTTTGCCATTACAGGATGTTACAATGATGTCAACGGGATTTGAAAAAATCATCGAAGAGCGCATCCTCCAGGCTCAGAAACGCGGAGATTTCGATAATCTGCCAGGTTTCGGAAAACCGCTCGACATTGAAGACGACAGCCATATTCCCGAAGATCTCAAGCTTGCCTATAAAGTTCTGAAAAATGCCGGTTGTATTCCGCCGGAAATCGAGCTGAAAAAAGAGATTCACCAGACCCGAGACCTGCTGGCGGCCATGGAAGATACGGCGCAGAAATACCGGACCCTGACCCGCCTGAATTATCTGATTTTAAAACTCAACTGCCTTCGTAAAACCGCCGTTTCCCGGGAAATGCCCCAGCACTATGCCGCCGTCTTGGCCGCCCGAATGGAAACCATATCTTCAACCTGAATTCAGTGACACTTCACGATGAATAACTCCAAACAAAACGATGGTATTTTTAAGAGTGTGATGATGGCCTATACGGTTCTATTGCTTCATGTAGTGCTGATTGCCGGATTAGGCATGCTGGTTCTTTTTTTCCGGGGGTTCATCCAGTATATGATCTGGATTTTCCTGGGGGGAGCCGTGGCTATTTTCGTCTCCGGCTACCGCATTTACAACCGAATGAGGCAAGAAGGTAAAAGCCTTCGGGAAACCCTGGGTTCGCCGGTTTTCGACGGCAGACCCATTGAAATCAGCATCCTGGGCGGCATGGCCTCCTTTAGAATCGGAAAAGATGTCTCTCCTATCCATGCACTGCCCGATGCGACCATTCAACCGACCCCTCTGCTGGAAGATCCGGCTTCGGTCCGACTCCGGGAGCTTTCCGAGCTGGCCCGTCTGCTCGAAAACGATTTGATTACCCTGGAAGAATTCAATACCGTCAAACGTCAGTTGTTTCAATCTTAAAGGATTGCCCATGATGGAGCCTCTTACCGTTGCATTGATTTCCGGAGGCATTTCTTCGGAACGCGACGTATCACTGAAAAGCGGGGATCAGGTGTTTGCCGCACTCGATAAAAATAAATACCGGGTATGCCGATACGATCCGCAGACGGATATCAGCCGCCTGGTCGCGGATGCGTCCATCATCGATGTGGCGTTGATCATTCTTCACGGCTCGTTCGGAGAAGACGGTACGGTTCAGGGTCTTCTCGATCTGCTTGGTATTCCCTATCAGGGGTCCGGTGTTCTGGGAAGCGCCATTGCCATGGACAAGCTGGTTTCCAAACAGCTTTACGAGACATCGGGCATTCCGACCCCCACTTATATCACAATCAAACAGGGAGATGAGCGGAAGATCGACATCTGCCTGGAACGCATCGGATTGCCGCTGGTCATCAAACCCGCCAAAGGCGGATCCAGTATCGGCATGACCATCGTAAAAACCCCAGACAGACTGGAACCCGCGATTCAAGAAGCCCTGCGTTACGGAGACACCCTGGTGGTCGAAGCCTACATTACAGGAACCGAGCTGACAGTCGGGGTAATCGGCAATCGCGAATTGACCCCCCTGCCTGTTATCGAAATCATCCCCGACAGCCGGTATGAATTTTTCGATTACCATGCCAAATACCTGCCCGGCGCCAGCCAGGAAATCTGTCCGGCGCGGATCGATGCGGCCCTGACCGAAAAAGCCCAGGCCTATGCCGCCATGGCGCACCGGGCTCTGTTCTGCGAAGGTTACAGCCGTACGGATATGATATTGAAAGACCGGCAGATTTATGTATTGGAAACCAACACCATTCCGGGAATGACCGAAACCAGCCTGCTGCCGCGTGCCGCAAAAACCGCCGGGATTCCGTTTTCAAGACTTCTGGATATCCTGATCGAACTGGGAATGGAAAGCCGGCCCAAACGCGCATAGCGCCCTCATCGCCCTTTCTGTATTCCCCCAACCCCTGCCCCGGCTCGAGGAAGATGTGAAGTTATCCCCTGAAAACGATCTGACCATCATCACCACCCACATGAATGCAGACTTCGATGCCGTAGCTTCCATGCTGGCCGCGCAAAAGCTCTATCCGGAAGCATTGGTTGTTTTTCCGGGTTCTCAGGAAAAAAATCTGCGCAATTTCTTCATCAGTTCCATGGTCTATCTTTTCAATATGGAAGAGATAAAACATATCGATTTTGCCCGCATCAAAAAACTGGTGCTGGTGGATACATGGCAGCCGGGCCGCATCGGCAGATTCTCATCCCTGGTGGATCGGGAGGATGTCGAAATTCATATCTACGATCACCATCCGGTCACGGCCACCGATATCGAGGCCGATTTCAGTGTCAATCGGTTGACCGGTGCCACGGTCACGATCCTTACCGACATACTCCGTGAAAAGAAGATCGACATCACCCCGGACGAAGCCACCATTCTCTGTCTGGGGATTTATGAAGACACGGGTTCGTTCACTTTTCCCTCGACAACCGAAGACGATTTTACCGCCGCTGCATTTCTGCTGTCCAAAGGGGCCAATCTCAATACCATTTCCTCGATGATCGCCCGCGAAATCAGCCCCGAACAGATCAGTCTGCTGAACGACATGATCCAGTCGGCCACGCATCACACGATCAACGGCATCGACATTGTGCTGACCAGTATCATCAGCGACAATTACATTCCGGATTTTGCCGTACTGGTGCATAAATTCATCAAAATGGAAAATCTGAACGCCATTTTCGCCATTGCCGGCATGGAAAACAAGGTGCATATCGTGGCCCGCAGCCGGATTCCCGAAGTGGATGTCGGTGCGGTCGTCACCCTGCTGGGCGGCGGCGGGCACAGTTACGCGGCCTCGGCCACGCTGAAGGAACAGACGCTGGCCCAGGTGGAGCATCGCCTTATGGAAATTCTCTACCGAAAGGTTCGGGCCAGACGGCGGGCCAGAGACATCATGTCTGCGCCGGCCATTACGGTCGGAGCCGATGTATCCTGCAAAGACGCGGCCGAACTGTTGACCCGCTACAACATCAATGCGCTGGTGGTTACGGAAAAACCAGACCGGAAAGACGATTATCTCGGTTTCATTTCCCGACAGGTCATCGAAAAAGCCCTTTTTCATCAACTGGATACTGTTCCTGTCCGGGATTACATGACCACCGACATGGCCTGGGTGGCCCCGGATGCGGACATGCCGGAGATTCAGCAGAAAATTATCGAAAACAAGCAGCGGGTGCTGCCGGTCGTGGAACGGGATATCATCATCGGTGTCATCACCCGAACCGACCTGCTGAACATTCTGGCCCGGCAGGCCCAGAACCATTCCGAAAACCAGTTCGACCCCGGCAAGGACATCAGCCATGCCCGAACCCGTAATATCATCAATTTCATGAACGAAAGACTGTCCGACCGGGTTCTGGATCTGTTGAAATCGCTGGGTGAAGTTGCCAGCCAGCTTGGTGTCGGCGCGTATGTGGTAGGGGGATTTGTTCGAGATCTCTTTTTATATCGCCCCAACGACGATGTGGACGTCGTCATCGAGGGAGAAGGCATTGCCTTTGCCAAAGAATTTGCAGCCCGCAATCATGCACGGGTTCATACCCACGTCAGCTTTGGAACCGCCGTCATCACACTTCCGGATGGATTCAAGATCGATGTGGCATCCGCACGGATGGAGTACTACAAATTTCCCACGGCCATGCCCATTGTCGAAATGAGTTCCATCAAACTGGACTTGTTCCGCAGAGATTTCACCATCAACACCCTGTCGATCCAGTTGAATCCGGAACGGTTCGGTATTCTGATCGACTTTTTTTCCGCCCAGAAAGACATCAAGGAAAAAAGCATTCGGGTGCTTCACAACCTCAGTTTCGTTGAAGATCCGACACGGGCGTTTCGGGCCATCAAATTCGAACAGCGATTCAGTTTTACCATCGGCAAACTGACCTGTGGTCTGATCGACAATGCCGTTAAAATGGACTTGTTCTCGCGGCTCATCGGACGCCGAATCTTCAGTGAGATCCGACAGATTCTCGAAGAAGAAAATCCGGTTCCCGCCGTCATGAGACTGGATGATTTTCAACTGCTGAAAGCCATCCACCCATCGCTGCAGTTGACCGCGGACATGACGGCTCTGTTGAATTCCGTCAAAAAAGTGATTTCCTGGCACGATTTGCTTTTTCTTGAGGAATCTTATATGAAATGGCCGGTTTATTTTCTGGCCATTATCCGTGAAACCGATATGAAGATTACCGAGGATATCTGCAAACGGCTGGAGCTGGCACCCCGGTTCTGCGTACTACTCTGTAAAGATCGGTTTGCCGCGGAGCGCACACTGCTCTGGCTGGAGCGAAATCCAGCCTTTCCCAACCATGTTTTGTGCGAAAAACTGTCCGAATTCAAAACTGAACTTATCC
>CAYQKZ010000181.1:0-6987 GCA_964418135.1 uncultured Desulfobacterales bacterium | reverse complement strand
GATCCCAAAACCAAAGATGAATATGGCTATGGGAAAATGCAGAATGTCGTTACCAGTATGGACTACGAACGGTTGTTATCCTCCACCGGCCCTTACAGTGGAGAGGTTCTGCGCACTTCCAACAAGAAACATCCCAAAAAATTGGCGTGGATTCAATGCGTCGGTTCCAGACGGGTCACACCCGGAGACAACAGCTATTGCTCCGGTGTCTGCTGCACATACACCCAAAAGCAGGTGATTTTAACGAAAGATCACGATGCGGAAGCCGAGTGTACCATATTCCATAACGATATCCGGTCTTTTGGAAAGGATTTCGAACGATACTACCAAAGGGCCGAAAAACTTCCCGGCGTTCGTTTCATCAGAAGCTATGCCACCATCGACCGTGAGATTTCAGACAGCAAAAATGTGGTGGTCCGATATGCTACGGCCGATGACGGGGTTAAAGAAGAAGAATTCGACATGGTGGTGTTATCCATCGGATTGAATCCTCCGTTGAAGTTTCACGGCCTGGCGGAAAAATTCGGCATCGAACTCAATTCGCACGGATTCTGCAAATCGATATCGTCCAATCCGATTTCAACCAGTCAGCCGGGTATTTTTGTCAGTGGTGCGTTCCAGGGACCGACGGATATTCCCGAATCGGTTTTTACCGCCAGCGGCGCCGGCGCGCAGTGCGGGGAATTCCTCGATTACAGACGCGGGAAACTGGCCAAAGAACGCATTTATCCGCCGGAAAGAGATCTTTCCAAAGAAGCACCGCGTATCGGCGTGTTTGTCTGCCATTGCGGGGCCAACATCTCCAGTGTGGTCAATGTGCCATCATCGGTTGAATATGC
The DNA here is from genome assembly GCA_964418135.1 of uncultured Desulfobacterales bacterium. Classification (GTDB taxonomy): domain Bacteria; phylum Desulfobacterota; class Desulfobacteria; order Desulfobacterales; family Desulfatirhabdiaceae; genus RAAP-1. The sequence goes on along the minus strand of CAYQKZ010000181.1, from coordinate 6,148 downwards.
GCTGACCCTGCCGGATGTCGTCTATGCCAAGGAGCAGTTGTTTTCGTGTGCCACGAACTCGGCCAAGGAAATCACCGATCTGGCCCAGGAAAAAGGGCTGAACCGTGTGGTGATCGCCGCATGTTCTCCCAGAACGCTTGAACCGCTGTTCCGGGATACCCTGCGGGAGGCCGGACTCAATCAATATTACTGTGAAATGGCCAATATCCGGGAACATTGCTCGTGGGTCCATTCCAAACAAAAAGAAGAGGCCACCGAAAAAGCCCAGGATATCATCCGGATGTCGGTGGCGCGCGCCCGCTATCTCGAGCCGCTGCAGGAATTCGATCTGCCCGTCAACAAGGCAGCACTGGTGGTCGGCGGCGGAATTGCCGGCATGACCTGTGCGCTCTCCATTGCCGGCCAGGGCCACGAGGTTTACCTGGTGGAAAAAGCGGCCGCTCTGGGTGGGATGACACGCAGAATCCACTCCACCCTCGAAGGGCTGGATGTTCAGACCTATCTGGATGACTTGATCCGTTCGGTTTATCGAAACCCGTTGATTCATATTTACCACAAAGCATCCATCCAGGATGTTTCCGGTTATGTGGGAAATTTCATTACCACGGTTCAAACCGAAGGCATGGTTAAAACGATTCACCACGGCGCATCTGTCATCGCCATCGGTGCGGATGTCTATCGACCCACGGAATACCTTTATGGGGAAAATGAAAATGTCTTCACCCACCTCGAGCTGGGGGAGCAGATCGCCAAAAAAGAACCCAAGGTCGTCGATGCCGAAAGTATCGTCATGATCCAGTGCGTGGGCTGCCGCAATAAAGACCGCAACTACTGCAGCCGGGTCTGCTGCGGTCATGCCGTCAAGAATGCATTGAAGCTGAAAGAAATCAACCCGCAGATGGATATTCATATTCTCTTCCGGGATATGAGAACCTATGGTTTCAGAGAAGACGCCTACCGTGAAGCTTCCGACAAACATGTTAAATTCATTCGCTACGAAGCCGATGACACGCCCGTGGTGGAAGCGGTCGAGGAAGGCGGAAAGACGATCCTGAAAGTGTCTGTCACAGATCCCATTCTGGGTCAGCGGCTGGAATTGGATGCCGACATTCTCTCTCTGGCGGCAGCAGTCATCCCGTCTGCATCCACCCAGGAAATCGCCGGGTTGTTCAAGGTGACGTTAAGCCCGGATGAATTCTTCAAAGAAGCGCATGTAAAACTAAAACCGGTCGAGTTCGCAACCGATGGTGTCTATCTTTGCGTAACAGCCCACTACCCCAAGCACATTCCGGAAACGATCAGTCGGGCTTATGGCGCCGCCGGCAGGGTACTGACACTGCTGTCGAGAGACACTGTGGTGGCTTCGGGCTCTGTGTGCGAGGTCATTTCAAACGATTGTGTTTCGTGCGGGGCATGTATCACCGCCTGTTCGTATGCCGCCATCGAATTTGTCGAAACACCGATCGGCAAAAAAGCCTGGGTCAATCCGGTTCTGTGCAAAGGAGACGGGCTGTGTAACGCAAAATGCCCGACCAATGCCATCGTTTTGAAGCATTTCACCAATCAAGAGCTGTGCAGTCAAATCGATGCCGCGATTACAACCGAAGATATTATCAGTCAGATATAGGCATTCAGAAAAATAATTTCGCAGCGTTATCGGTCGGAGATGTACTCCAGTATTATTTCCTTCCTGCTGCCTTGCGAAATGAATTTTCTGATAGTCTATAGATGCCGGCCTCTTGAAATACGTCGTAATTCAGAAGGGAGATGAGAATGAGTACAGGTCATGAATTTAAACCCAAATTATTAGGTTTTGTGTGCCATTGGTGAGCATATGGCGCCGCTGACCTTGCTGGAGTTTCCAGACTGCAATATGCAAATGAAATCAGGCTGATTCGCGTCATGTGTTCAGGCAGAGTGGACCTGGACTTTATCCTCAGAGCCTTCTCGAATGGAGAAGACGGAGTGTTCATCGGCGGTTGCCGTCTCGATGAATGCAACTACATCACCCACGGCAATTATGATGCACTCAGCAATACCTATATCTGTAAAAAGATCATGGAACATCTCGGACTGAATCCGGACAGACTGAGGATTCAATTCATGTCTGGCGCCGACGGAAACCTTCTGGCCGAAGTAACCGACGATTTTACCCGAACGATTAAATCGATGGGGCCCATCGGCAAAAGCGAAGGCATTGACCCGGAAAGTTTGAAGCTCAAGCTCGATGCCGCCAGACGACTGGTTCCCTATATCAGGCTGGTGGAACGGGAAAGGCTGAGACTGCCGATTAAAACCAAAGACGCGTATCACAATTTTTACACCAGCGATGCGTTCAACCGGCTGTTTACGGAATTGATCGGCAATAAGCTGGCAGCCAGCCAGATCATGCTGCTGCTTCGGGAAAAACCGCAATCAACCGGCACCATCTCCGAAATATTGGGGCTGAGCCCGTCTGAAATATCCAAGCACATGAACAGTTCATCCAGACACGGACTGGTCCGGTACGATGAAGACATCAAGTGCTATGCTCTGGCGTAGTCTGACTGCCGGGGGAGGATGTATCCCTTTTCAATCAAGCATCAGACGATAGCAAGAAACCTAGGAAAGCGCTTATGGATAACGAAAGAATCGATCAAATTATTGATAAACATCATGGAGAGGCCAGTTCACTCATTCAGGTGCTGCTGGATATACAAAGTGAAAACAACTGGCTTCCCAAAGAGGCATTAAAAAGGGTTGGCGAAAAATTGCATGTTCCCTTAACCCGGATACAGCATATCGCAACCTTTTATAAAGCCTTCAGCCTGGTTCCGAAAGGTCGGCACGGCATTCACATCTGTATGGGAACAGCCTGCCATGTTCGCGGTGCGAAGCGGATTCTCGACACCATTGAAGACATGACAGGCATCAAGCCCGGCGAAACAGACCTGGAAATGAAATTCAGCCTGGAAACCGTAAACTGTCTCGGCTGCTGTGCATTGGGACCGGTGATGGAAATCGGTGGGAAAACATACGGCAAAATGGTGCCGGGCGAGGCCGCAGACGTATTAAAAAACTACGAGTAGGATACAATTATGTCGAGGATAAATTCACCCGCTGAATTGGAAGCATTCAGAAAGGATATCTTATCAAAAAGAGATCCGAATATACCATGTATCACCCTCTGCTCCGGATCGGCCTGTCATGCATCCGGCAGTGGAGATGTCGCTGCCCGTCTGGAAGCGGAAATCGCCAAACAAGGTTTGAGTGATCGCGTCTATATCCGGAGAACGGGATGCCATGGTTTTTGTGAGAGGGGCCCGATTATCGTCATCCACCCCGATGAGATATGCTATTTTCAAATACAGCCGGACGATGTGGCTGAAATCATCTCCCAGACGATTATCGAAAAAAAGGTGATCGAGCGACTGCTCTATACCGACCCCGTCACCCAGGAGAAAATCGTTCACGAATCCGACATTCCGTTTTACAAGAACCAAACGCGGCTTGTTTTCGGTTCCAATGGCAGCATCGATCCCAAAAGCATCGATGACTATCTGGCGATTGGCGGTTATTCCGCATTGGCCAAAGCGCTTTCTGCCATGAGTGCCGAGCAGGTATTGGAAGAAGTCAAGAAATCCAATCTCAGAGGCCGAGGCGGCGGTGGATTTCCTGCCGGCAGAAAGTGGGAAGGCTCCCGCAATGCGCCTGAAAAAATAAAATATGTCATCGTCAACGCAGATGAAGGAGACCCCGGCGCGTATATGGACCGGGCCCTTCTTGAAGGAAATCCCCATGCCATCCTCGAGGGGCTGACCCTTGGCGCCTATGCCGTCGGCTCCAACGAAGGGTATATTTATGTGCGTCAGGAATACCCCCTGGCTGTTGAAAATGTTCATATCGCCATCCGTCAGGCCGAAGCCTGCGGGCTTCTGGGTAAAAACATCTTAGGCTCCGGCTTTGATTTTATCGTAAAAGTCCACCAGGGAGCGGGTGCTTTTGTCTGCGGGGAGTCAACGGCGTTGATGACAGCGCTGGAAGGCAAAGCCGGAGAACCCAGGCCCAAGTACATCCGCTCCAACATCAAGGGTCTGTGGAACCGGCCCAGCGTGCTGAACAATGTCGAGACCTGGGCCAATGTACCGCTGATCATCAATCAGGGAGCCGACTGGTTCACACAATACGGAACAGCCGGCAGCAAGGGAACGAAGATTTTTTCCCTGGTCGGCAAAATCACCAACACCGGCCTGGTGGAAGTTCCCATGGGAACACCGCTGAGAGATATTATTTTCAAGATCGGTGGTGGCATTCCCGGCGGCCGGAAGTTTAAAGCCGTCCAGACCGGTGGTCCGTCTGGCGGATGCATCCCAGAGCAATTGCTCGATCTGGAAGTTGGCTTTGATGAACTCACCCAAGCCGGCTCGATGATGGGCTCCGGCGGGATGATCGTCATGGATGAAGATACCTGTATGGTGGATGTATCCCGGTACTTCATCGAATTTCTGACGGATGAATCCTGCGGTAAATGTACCCCCTGCCGAGAAGGGTTGCGGCAGATGCTGAAGATTTTAACCAACATCACCGAGGGTAACGGCAAAGAAGGCGACATCGAGCTTCTGCAAGCCCTGTCCGAGACAGCGATAGAGGCCGCACTGTGCGCCCTGGGTAAAAGTGCGCCGAACCCGTTTCTCAGCACACTGCGTTACTTCAGAGACGAGTATGAGGCGCACATCAAGGAAAAACGGTGCCCTGCCCTCTCCTGCAAGGAGCTGATCGCTTATCATATCGATCCGACCCAGTGCAAGGCCTGTATGATCTGCGCCAGAAAGTGTCCGGCGGAAGCCATCACCGGCGCCAAAAACCAGATCCATGTAATCGACCAGGAAAAATGTACGAAGTGCGGAACTTGTCTGGAAGTCTGCCCCCCCCGTTTTGCCGCGGTTCGAAAAACTTCCGGCGTACCGGTTCCGCCTCCGCTTCCTGAGGAAGAAAGAATTATAACCCGAAAGAGCAAAGAAAAATGAGTGAAATTCTCTTACAGATTGACGGCATCGAAGTCAAGGCAACGGAGGGGATGACCCTTCTAGAGGCAGCCCAGAGTGCCGGGATATCCATCCCCACACTCTGTCACCATGAAAAACTCGAGCCTTTCGGCGGATGCCGCCTTTGCATCGTAGAAGTGGAAGATCGTGGCTGGACCAAACTTGTGGTGTCCTGTGTGTATCCGGTTGAAAAAAATCTGATTGTCCGGACCCGATCTGAAAAAGTGGATCGCATCCGAAAAATGATCATCGAGCTGTTGATGGCGCATGCACCGGATTCGTTCCAATTGCTGGAATACGCCAAAGAATACGGCGCCGACAGAGACCGGTTCGAAAAAGAGGCCTCGTTTTGCATCCACTGCGGGCTCTGTGTCCGCTACTGCGCCGAGGTCAAGCAGAAGAACGCGATCGGGTTTGTGGACCGGGGTATTCGAAAAGAGATCAGTTTCATTCCGGAAATCGCCGCCAAGGAATGCTGGGACTGCAAGGAGTGTTTTCCACTTTGCCCGACATCGGCATTGCAGGCTGCTTATGTTCTGACCAAGGCGCTGATTACCCCTTGATGTCATCATCTCAGCAACCGGCTTTGATCGTCGTTTATCCTCCACAACCGGCTGAAACGATGATCACAGCCCGTTCATTCCAGTATCCTGGGTTGTCATAGTGGGGGCAGGTTTCAAACCTGTTCCCCTGCGGATTATGTCGTTTGATTCCATCTTGGATCTAATTCCTAAGCGGCGGACGCATCGCCAAAGAAAACGAGGAAAGGTGCCCGATGAACGAGAGCCCCATTAAAGTCAGACTCATGCAGGCTGAAGATTTTGACGCAGTTGTCAAGATCGATGAAAAAGTACTCCAGGCCGCCCGGTCCGATTACTATAAAATGAAGTTCGAAAAGCTTTTTCTCTCCCATGATTATGTGCCCACATCGCTTGTGGCAGAGGAAAATGGGACGGTGGTAGGATTTGTCATGGGGGAGATTTTTATCGGGGAATACGGCATCTCCAAAGAAATTGGTACCCTCGATACGATCGGCGTTGATCCTGAATGTCAGAAAAAAGGTATCGGCGAGCTGCTGATCAATGAATTCGTGGCACATCTGAAATCCCTCGGTGTTCAAAAAT
>CAYQKZ010000180.1:4927-7030 GCA_964418135.1 uncultured Desulfobacterales bacterium | reverse complement strand
TTTTTCATCTTGTCCTCCTGTTTATTGGTCATTATGGATCGTCTTCAGGGCAATTGGGCTGAAAGCCGAAACAGAGTCCGTTCAATTGTCATCTGACGGCACCTGATGATCTCCTGAAAAAAACTTATCAGCAAATAATGTGCCAAATTTGTTGCATGGTAGAATTTTATTGTGAAAACCGTTTTTCTCTCTGTTGGACAAGGAAAAACAGGAGGAGGGATTCAGAAGGAATATAGCTTGGAAATCCGCTTCAATCGCCATTTTACAAAGAGGAACGTTATTGTTTTCGTTGTAGGAGGTAAACACCGGGTGTTTGCTTGTTAATTTTTCGAGTGTTTTTTTTTATATCTGAAACCCCTTACAATGATTTCAGGCAGGGCATGATAGAAAGCAGAAGATGAAAATCTGAAAGAGAGTCTATCAAAATTAGAGATCATGATTGATCGAGTCTATCAATTTGAGTGACTGAAAGTTTATATGACAGAGGCTTGAAAAGTTTATAAATCATATTGCCTGATCCGCCGATACAAGGTGGCTTCACTGATGTTCAGCATTTTGGCGGCGCTGCGGCGGTTGCCGATTGTTTGTTCCAATGCATTGCGAATGGCCGCTATTTCGTAGTCGGCCAGGCTGGCATTTTCGGCGGTCGTTTCGTCGAACATACACTGGTCCATCGAGATGTCGAACAGATCGGCCGGCATAATCGTGTCGGCCGCGGATAACGCCAACGCGCACTGAATGACGTTGGACAATTCCCGCACATTGCCTGGCCAATCGTAATTTTGCAATACGGTGATGGATTTATCGGAAAGCCCTGTTGTTTTCCCGCTGCGTGCGTGTTTTTCGATAAAATGGCGGGCAAGTGGAACAATATCGTCTTTGCGTTCCCGCAGGGGGGGGATATGCAGCGTGATCCCATTCAATCGGTAGTAGAGGTCCTGCCGGAATGTGCCCAGAGCGACAGCTTCGATCAGATTCCGATTTGTGGCTGAAACGATCCGGATATTCACCGGAATCGTTCGAATGGAACCCACCTGACGGACGATACGTTCCTGTATTGTTCGCAGTAGTTTGGTCTGCATGTTCAGGGGAAGTTCGCCAACTTCGTCCAGAAACAGGGTACCTCTGTCGGCGGATCGGATCAATCCAAGAGTGGACTGCTCGGCACCGGTAAATGCTCCTTTGCAGTGACCGAAAAGCTCGCTTTCAATTACGGTTTCATTGATAGCTGCGCAGTCTACGGGGATAAACACGCCGGATTTCCGGGTACTGTGAGCATGAATGGCATGCGCTACCAGTTCCTTGCCGGTACCGCTTTCCCCCTGAATTAATATCGACGCATCGGAAGGGCCGATCCGGGCGATCATCCCCTTGAGACTCAGCATCGATGGTGCGTTCCCGATCAATTCGTGAAAGTGGAATTGAGTAGCCAATTGTTCTCGTAACAACCTGTTTTCATATTCGATTCGCCACATTTGATAGACATGGGAAATCTTTTCATCCAGCAGCTCCGGAGAAGCGGATTTTTCAATGAAATCCGTAGCGCCCATTTTTATGGCCGTGACCGCATCCTGCACGCCGCCTTGCCCTGTTACCATAATAACCTTGATATTCGGATAGATATCAACGACTTCATGCAGTACTTCCAGGCCACTCATGCCCGGCATTTTCAAATCGAGCAGCATCAGGTCCACTGGATTATCGGCCAGGCAGCTCAGGGCTCTTAAGCCGTTTTCTGCAAATAGAATACGGTATGGGCTTCTGGCGAAAAAACGCTTCATGGCCAGGCGGATATCCTGCTCATCATCCACGATCAATAATGTAAACGGATTCGATTTTTCCATTATCCCAAATAGTGCATGCCTGATTGAATCATGTAAAAATCATTTCCTGATACTACAGGAAACGGCAAAAATCGTGTATTGTTATCATGCATGACGACCATCGGCGTACATTGTTTACCAGCAGCGGGTCGCATCAGAACGTCAAGATATTTGAGACAGCCGCACATTCGCTATACTTATAGACAATTTTCAATAATCTTTCAATCATTTATCTCTGTCTGGCAAGTCTTTTGCGGTATTGACTGAAAAATCCACATCG
>CAYQKZ010000180.1:0-4827 GCA_964418135.1 uncultured Desulfobacterales bacterium | reverse complement strand
ATCGCTTCTGTAGCCTGTAAACCGCCCATTACCGGCATCTGAACGTCCATCAGGATGAGATCATAGGGAATTTTTTCAACCATTTCAACGGCAATCCGTCCGTTATCGGCTACACTCACCTGCATGCCGATCAGTTCCAGCATCTGACAGGCCACTTCCTGATTGATTCTGCTGTCTTCAGCCAGCAAAATGTGAGCCCCCCGGCGAAGACTCAGTTCCCGGTCGATATCTTCCGAAATTTGTGGTGGCTCGGCGGTTTCGGAAAGTTGCAGGAGGGCTTCCAATGCATCGAATAAAATGGATGGCGTCACTGGTTTAGCCAGCACCCGGGCAATTCCGGCACGCGATGCCTCTTCTTTGGGGATCTGATCACCGTAGGCAGTGGCCATCAAAAACAACGGGCGGACTTTCAGCGGAAGTCGTCGCAGCTCGGATGCCGTATCGATTCCATCCATGCCGGGCATTTTCCAGTCGATAATCAGCATCCGATAAGGATCCTCTTCCCTGTCGGCCCGCATCACCGCATCCAGGCCGGACAGGCCCGTTGCCACAGCTTCGGGCCTCATTTCGAGTTTGGAGAGAATTTCACATAGAATTTCTCTGGCCGGCTCGAGATCGTCGATGATAAGCACCCGCATCCCTTTCAGTTCCGCTAGATTCTGAATAGATCGGGGGCTGGATGTGGATTTTTCGAAGGGAATCACCATCCAGAAGACGCTGCCTTCACCGGGCCGGCTGGTGACGCCCATCTGTCCGTTCATCATTTCAACCAGCCGGCGGCTGATGGCCAGCCCCAATCCCGTGCCGCCGAACCGGCGGGTCATGGACCCGTCGGCCTGCTCGAATGCCTGAAACAGTCGATCGCACTGCTCAGGTGTCATGCCGATGCCGGTGTCTTTTACTTCGAAACGAAGGGTGACGATTCGCTCGTCTTCATCGACGATCCGTGCAGTGATAAGAATACTTCCGTTTTCGGTGAATTTTACCGCATTTCCCACCAGATTCAGCAGAATCTGGTAAAATCGAAGTCCGTCTCCCCGCAGCACCAGCGGGATTTGACCCAGATCGACCAGCAGATGGATGTTTTTGGCCGTTACCATGTCGGCCACAATACTGCACACATGATCGATGATTCGGGCCGGCTCGAAGTCCTGAATATCCAGTTTCATTTTCTGGGCTTCGATTTTAGAGAAATCCAGGATGTCGTTGATGACATGCAGCAGGTGCTGGGCGGCTGTGGACAGCTTGTCCAGGTACTGGGTCTGAAGCGGTGTCAGCGGATCGCGTTTCATCAGATGGGCAAAGCCGATCACCGCATTCATGGGGGTTCGGATTTCATGGCTCATATTGGCCAGGAAGGCACTTTTGGCCAGGTTGGCCTTTTCGGCCGTGACCTTGGCCGCTTCCAGTTCCTGAGTCCGGGCGGCCACCAGCTCTTCGAGGTGCAGCCGGTAAGCTTCCAGTTCCCGTTCGGCCAGAACTTTTTCGGTGATATCCCGTGTTATACCGATTATCTGTGTGATTTCACGTTGATCGTTCATCAATAGATTCACGACCACTTCCGTAAAGACAAAATGACCCGCTTTATGAATCTGTGTGATTTCAAGGGTGGCCCTGCGAGCGGATTCATCTCCGGCCATCAGCGCGGCGGCATGGATGGGCAGTTTTTCCATAACCATCTGCAGAGATTCCGGCGGCATCGATTTTTCCATCGGTTCAGTCATGACTTCTTCCGGCGTGTAGCCCCGCAATTTGTAGACTGACGGGCTGACATACGTGAAACGCATGGTGGATGGGTTCAGAATCCAGATGACGTCATCGGTGTTGTCCGAGATCAGTCGATACCGATCCAGACTTTCCCGAAGTGCTTCCGCCACATACCGACGATCGATCATATCGGCTATGCGACGAACGATAGCGTTGGCCAGGATGCGCTCCTCCCTGAAAAATGGGCCATCATCCGCTGCCGGTTTTTCTTCGCGGTAAGCGACTGTCAGCCGGATGGACTTTCCCTGAGACGTCGGGGTCTCTTCTGTCAGCATCCAGGGTGTAACACCGAAATCAGGTGTCGTGATTACCCAATCGTCGTATTCGATCTGAACGGCAGTGATTTCCGGAAACTGCCAACCCGGTGCGATTTTTTCGGCAGCCATCTGCAGCAACCGATTCAACGGCAACGTCATGTCTTCGGTCAACGCGAATATCGTGTAAAGACATCGCTGTTCCTTGACCCGTTCCCGCAGCAGGAGCTGTTCCTGACGAAGAGCCTCCTCCGTGATTTTCAGAGCATTGATGTCGTTGATACAGACAAGAATGGCCTGTTCGTTTTCGAAATCCACAATCGATGCGGATACGAGTGCCCAGTATGGCGTGCCCTCCCAATCGAAGACAGGCAATTCATGATCGTAGAGATGGCCATCCCGGAAGAGTTTTTCCAAAAAGATGTTCCGATCGGCGGGGTTCTGGTAGAACTGAATGGCTCCTGTTCCACTGGCCTGTTTGAGACTGACACGAAACTGCTCTTCGGCCCGACGGTTTCCGTAACACAGCGATCCATCCCGTACGCGGAAGACCAGCAGAGGAAAGGGGGCGCTTTCCATGAGGGTGCGGTACCGCGTTTCGCTTGCCACAAGAGACAGTCGATCCTGATATCGTTCGGTGATATCCTGAATCGCACCTTCGATGCGGACCACCCGGCCATTTTCCAGTATCGGAGATCCGATGGCCCGAATCCGTTTTCGATTGTTTGCTGTTGTCGTTGCATCCAGTTCTAAATCAAAAGATTGCGACTGGTTGACAGTCACTGTTAATGCCCGATTGACTGTGCTTTGCGATGGGCTGTCGAACATATCGATTATCCGATCCATGGCAAAATCCATTCCGGTTTCCAGATCAAAAATCCGGGCCGATTCTTCCGTCCAGATACCCTGCCGGGTGGTCGTATCGAGCAGGAATCCGCCGATTTTCGCCATACGGCCCATGCGTTCCAGCAGTTGTTTTTGATGTAATATCTCGATTTCCGCTTGTTTTTGCAGGGTGATATCGGTCAATATCCCCAGCATGCACCGGACGTTTCCCTCGAAGTCCAGGCATGCGCGCACCTGCCAATGACCCCAGCGATAAGAACCGTCCGGTCTCATGAACTTTCGCTCGGTATCGATGACCGAAATCTCTCCGGCAAAGAGTTTTCGGGTATTGGACAGAATCGCTTCCCGGTCTTCGGGAAGGGCATGATCGGCATATATGATCCCCTGCAGCGAATCATCATGAACTCCGAAAAACACGGCGGCATATCGGTTTCCCTGGGTAATGCGGGTTTCGGCATCCATAAAGACAATACCGATATCCGCGGTATCGAAGAGTTGTTCAATCATCCATTTTTCCTGAGTGGGACGGGTATTATGCCATCCGGTCGGATCATAGGGTGTGTCGGGTGAAGAAGGGGGCGCCATAAATATTCCTTGAATTCGGAATTCAATGATGTGTGATGAATGTATTTATAAAAAACTGTTTTTCCGGGCAGCCAGCAGTGTCTTCAGGGCATCTGCATAGTCGAAGTCATCGATCTGTCTGCCGAGTTTTTCGGCCGCATGCCCCAGGGACGCTGTCAGCATGGAACTGGATTGTTCAAAAAGATCGTTGGCAGCCGCGTCACTGGCGGATAAAAACGTCTCCAGCCGATTCAGAATATCGACTATTTTCGATCGATCCACGATCTTCATCACCCTGCCGTCATTTTTTTGATGAAAAACGGTATCGAGTGCCTGCAACAGCCCGGTCAATTCCGTGATCATGGTATTCAGTCTATGTTCGATTTCATTGTCGGGCCCGATCCGGCGAACAAGCTTTTCCGTTTCAAGGGCAGCCTGTTGGACGCGAACGGCACCCAATGTTCCGGCCAAGCCCTTCAGGGAATGTACCATGTGAGCAATGGCGTCGAGATCTCCGGCGGCCATATGATCGGACAGCTTGACGGCATCCTGGCGATGGTTGTTCAGAAATTGTCTCAACAATCGGATATAAAGAGACGTATTGCCCGTCATACGACCCAATGCAGCGTCAACATCCAGCCCATCGATTGCCTTCAGGGCCTTCAACGCATCACCGTCCGTACTGTCGTCCATTCGGGTCGAGGCTTCACCCACGGACGGTCCTGCATCAACCGACTCTGGGTGGTGGTTCATCCTTTCGGGCAGCCATTTCACCAGACTCTGATACAGCTTTTCCGGCTCGACAGGTTTGACCACGTGATCGTTCATCCCGGCCTTTATGCACAGATCCCGATCCGTATCGAAGGCATTGGCGGTCATGGCCAGGATGGGTACAGTCTTGCAATTTGGTAAGTTCCGGATCAACGATGTGGCTTGCAATCCGTCCATCACCGGCATCTGTACATCCATCAACAGCAGATCGAAAGATGACTGCCGGGCCTTTTCCACAGCGACTTTTCCATTTTCAGCCGTGCTGACCTGCATGCCGACGGATTCCAGCATCTGGCAGGCCACTTCCTGATTGATGGGGTTGTCTTCCACCAGAAGAATTAGCGATCCCCGCCGTTTCTGCAGCTCTCGATCGATATGGCCCTTTTCCACAGGCGGATCAACGGGTTGAATATGTATCATGGTTTCCATCAGTGCATCGACCAGACTCGACGGTGTGACGGGTTTGGTCAAAATCCGGGTAAATCCGGCCGATACCGCTTCCTCCCTTGGAATCTGATCCGGGTAAGCGGTAACCATCATGTGAGCAGGACAATGGGTCAGGGGAAGCGATTGCAGCCGAAGCGCCGTATCCAGACCATTCAGACCGGGCATTTTCCAGTCGATG
>CAYQKZ010000179.1:4385-7059 GCA_964418135.1 uncultured Desulfobacterales bacterium | reverse complement strand
AGCGGCCAGACCCATTTGCGCATCGAGGTCGGAACGAGTTCCGCCGACAGCCCAAACATAAGATATAAAGAGTACAGTCGCAAAACAGCATACATACCCGATGATGAATGTTATTTTGTTTCCGTTACCGAAGACCGCATCCAGAAACCCAATCCATGAAACGGCATTATGTGCGTTCAGTGCGGCGTCTGCCGGAACAAACCATTTTAAAAAAAAGTACCACTGTTCATAGGGTTGAATTCCTGTAAAGAACATACTCGAAACAATTACCAGACACGAAGTGACTATTGCGGTGGATGCAATTTTAACCCTGCCGGAAAGCAGAAAAACACCGATGAGGGGGATGGCAAATTGTGGTTTGAACAGCAGCATTCCCATAAAAAATCCGGCTGGATAAGGCCTGCCTTCTTTGGTTAATCGCCAGACCAACGTGAACAACACAAGAAGGATGGCGGTTAACTGACCGTTAAATACGGCTTTGAAAATAGGGATAAATGAAAGAGACAGGGTAAAAGCGGGAAGAAAAAATCGATCGATTTCCGGAATCATCTTTCTTAGATTAATGAAAGCCAGATAGAAGGCACCGATATTGGCAAAAACATGAAGTGCAAACGCCATTCGATATGAAAACCAGGACAGCGGAATGCAGGCCAGCGCTACATACGGGGGATAGGGAAAAGCCAGAAAGCCTTTGTTGTCTGGAAAAAGATCTTTTTGCGACTCGAGTTGCAGATTTTTGTCATAGAGACCATGAAATCCGGATGCTGCAACCATGCGCCCAACGGCGTAAAACGGTGTGAAATCGCCTCCCAAACGGCCGGTAATCGTTTTCGGGCCGTTGCTCGTAAATATTACAATGAAAAAGCCGGTAAACAGGGCAAACAGAATCGAAATGGAATACCATTTCAACCGCCAGGGGGTTAACAGGTAACCAGGATTCATTGCCGCTGTTCAAGTGCCAATCGTGCCTTCTTCAGGTTATCGCCGGCGGTAACATAGTAGGTTGGTTCCAACTCGATCGCTTTGTCAAAGGCATGAATGGCTTCGGTGTAAAGTTTCTGGTTCAGATAAACCACTCCCAGGTTGTTTTGTGCCTGGGCTTCGGTGCCGGCCTTGCGGAATGCCTCCAGCGCAGCATCGTACCGTTGCACGTGGCCCAGAGCCAGACCCAGATTGTTATATACTTTTTTGTCGGTGTAGTTTAAATCGATGGCCCGGTTCAGTGCGGTAATGGCCTCGTTGTATTGTCGATTGTAGGTGTAACTGACGCCAAGATTGTTGTAGAGAGAGCCGTTCGCTGGCTGCTGTTGGATGGCAAGCTGGTATTCCTGAATGGCTTGAACATGCAGCCCGTGACGATCATAGATCAGCCCCAGTTTGTTGCGGCAGTTCCAGAGGGTCGGGTTCAGTTTCAATGCTTTGTAGTAAGACTCCATGGCTTTGTCGAGGTCTGCCTTGCGGAAATAAACTTCTCCGATACCATCATACGCTGGCGCAAATCCCGGATCGATCGAAATCGCTTTGTGGAATTCTTTCATGGCGTCTTCTTTACGGTCAGAGGCCAGGGATATCAGCCCAACCTTATAGATAAGTCTGGGGTCGTCCGGTTGCAGTTTCAGGGCTTTTTCATACTGTGAGTGCGCCATTCGCAATTCCCCCCGCTCTCGGTAGGAATCTCCGGCCCGTTCCAGATCCTCGACGTCGGGCCCGGTCGGGGTGGATGTCGGCACTATATTTCGGATCGATGTATTGCAGGACGGCAGAACAAGCACGAGGCAGGGCAGCAGCAGAATCGATAGCATCAAAAGCTGTCGGAAGGGGAGTCTATAGTACACAAATCGTCTTGATTCATACCTCATATTTCATACTTCTGGACGGTATATTCATTAATGTAAACAACCTTATTTGATCATGGTATGGTATATTCGAATAACAGCCGGTCCCAGAATGACCACAAACAGTGACGGAAAAACGAACAGGATCATCGGGAACAACAGCTTGATCGGGATTTTGCCGGCCAGTTCCTCGGCCCGTTGATACCGCTGGGTGCGCAGATTGTCGGAAAACACCTTCAGGGCATTGCCCACGCTGGTGCCGAACTTGTCTGTCTGAACCAGCAGCGTGGTCAGTCGGTTGACCTCTACCAGGTCCGATCGCAATGCCAGATTTTTCAGCGCATCGCGACGCTGCATCCCGGCCCGCATTTCCAGATTGTAAATGATCAGTTCTTCACTCAGCACGGGATTTTTTATTTGAATTTCCCGGGAAACCCGGTTAATCGCCGCATCTAAGCCCATGCCCGCTTCCACACACACCACCAGCAGGTCCAAGGCATCCGGAAATCCATCCAGAATTGCTTCTTTTCGTTGCAGCCCCCGATTATACAGCCATAAATCCGTAGAAAAATAACCGATCAACGCAAAGATCGCCAGAGAAATCACGAATCTTCCGGATGTCGGGAGTACAAATATCATAACGGAATTGCTCAGCAGAAATAAAGCGGGAAGCAGTAAGGTCAGTATCACCTTGGCGCCCCAGAAAACCGCCGGCGCTTTTTCGTCCCGCAGACCGGCCCGTAAAAAACGGGTTCGCATGTCAATAGGGTTCAACACCTTGTTCGGCACCACCCGTTTGCCGAGTTTTCCGATTAAATCAGCGATTCTGCCGATTCCAG
>CAYQKZ010000179.1:0-4375 GCA_964418135.1 uncultured Desulfobacterales bacterium | reverse complement strand
TACGACATGCGCAGTGGGTACGCCCATCGTGGGGCCAGGGGAAAGTTGGCCGATATATTGAATTTTATCGAACAGTGTTTTGCGCTGTGCTTGAGAACGGGTGTATTCCATCCAGGCCCAGGCCAGAATAATCACAAAAAGGAATACCAGGGCAGCGGTAACATGAGGCAAATATTCAACGGGTACAGGCATAAGAATATCTCTTTTGATTACACTTTGATACGAATCATGTTTTTCATCACGATGAAACCCATCAGCATCAGGACCACCGCCCCTCCGATCAAAATGCGGCCGAAGGGATCTTCGAACAGAATGTCAATATATGTGCGGTTGATGTACATCAGAATCCCGCCCATGGCAAAAGGAAGGCCGATGAGTACATACATGGAAAGCGTGCCTTCTGCAGCCAGCGCGCGAATCTTTCCTAAAAGCTTGAAGCGATCGCGAATTAAAAATGCTATATTTTCAAGAATCAGGGCCAGGTTGCCGCCGGTCTCCCGCTGCAGAACGACTGCCACGACAAAAAAATTCAAGTCTTCGCAGGCTACTCGTTCGCTCATTTTGTGCAGGGCATCGGGCACGCCCACTCCGAAATTGATTTCATCCAGGACGATGTCGAATTCCGGACCCAAGGGGTCGTCGAATTCGTCTGCCACCAGCCTCATGCCCGTGCTAAAGGCATGGCCGGCTCTTAGGGAACTGGCGATCATGTCCAGAGCCTCGGGGAGTTGTTTTAAAAACTTTTCTAGGCGGCTGCGTTTTTTCAACTTCAGATAGATGAAGGGCAAAGCACCCATCGTGCAACCGAACAGCGGTATCGGGTGTACGTATCTTTGAAAAGAAAAGTAATAAAACCCCATGATCCCGAGCAAAAGCATCAGCATGATGTAAAAACCGGCAGAATATTTGGCATTGGCCTGATAGAGCAGGGTTTGCATATATTTAGCGATGGCGGTATTTTTCAACATCCGATGTAAAAAACCGATATCGCTGTAGGATGTCTTTCGGGTGATATCCGTCAGCTCGACAGGATGGTGAGATCGGTAGGCCATTTTCCGCAGCTTTTTACGGATTTCGGATCTGTCCGGATCTTTGATAGTAGCATAGCCGTACATCATCAGTTCGATGATGATGACCGTTACGGCAAAAATCATCAGGGCTACCAGATAGATATTCATGGAGTATTCCCTTTCACCGACATCAGACCTCGGCCATCCTCTCCGGGTTAAAAATTTCCTGATTTACCGCAATGTTGTAAAGTGCGAATTTTTCCAGAAAACGCGGTCGGATCCCTTGAAAATGAAAATAACCACGGACTTTGCCTTTTTCATCCAGTCCCTTGTGTACAAAAGAAAATATTTCCTGGGTGGTGATGATGTTGCCTTCCATGCCGGAAACTTCCTGCACAGAAACCAGTTTACGGCTGCCGTCGGACATACGGGCCACTTGGATGATTACATCGACAGCCGAGCTGATGAACCGACGCATAAATTCCGAGGGAATGTCCAGGCCGGCCATGGATACCATGCTTTCCAGCCGGAGCAGGGCATCACGGGGGGTGTTGGCGTGGATCGTGGTTAAAGACCCTTCGTGGCCGGTGTTCATGGCCTGCAGCATGTCGAAGGCTTCCTGGTTGCGCACCTCGCCCACGATGATGCGATCGGGCCGCATGCGCAGGCTGTTTCGCACCAGATCCCGGGCCAGCACTTCGCCCCGGCCTTCGATGTTGGGGGGGCGGGTTTCCAGCCGCACCACATGGTCTTGTTTCAACTGCAGCTCCGCCGAGTCTTCGATGGTGATAACCCGCTCGTATTCAGGGATGAACTGAGACAGCACGTTCAGCATGGTGGTTTTACCGCTGCCCGTACCGCCGGAAATGATGACGTTCAGCCGGGAGCGGACAATGCCTTTCAGGATTTCACCCACATCGGCGGTCAGGGCTTTGAGCATGACCAGATCATCGAGCAGCAGGGCATCCCGGCCGAACTGGCGGATCGACAGAATCGGCCCGTCGATGGCCAAAGGCGGGATGATGACATTGACGCGGGAGCCGTTGGCCAGCCGGGCATCGACCATGGGGGAGGATTCATCGACACGACGACCCACCGAAGAGACGATCTTGTCGATGATCTTCATCAGATGCGCATCGTCTTTGAAAGCGGATTCAGACAGCTCCAACTTGCCGAATCGTTCCACATATATCTGTTTGTAGGTGTTTACCAGGATGTCGGCTACGGTATCATCTTTTAAATAAGGCTCCAGCGGGCCCAAGCCCATCACTTCGTCTTCGATGTCGGTAAAGAGCTTTTCTCTTTCAGCGAAATTCAGCGGGATGGAGGTGCCGTCTTCTTCCACAATCCGGGTAACCAGTGCGTTGATCTGGATACGCAATGAATCGTGATCCAGCGAATCGATCAAAGACAAATCGATGATATCCAGCAGCCGGCTATGAATCCGGTTTTTCAACTGAAAATAGGCATCCGATATCCGATGCTGGTGGGCACCATACTGGGGAAGCCCGGTGGGGATTTCAATTCTAGTCTCTATTTTCTTTTTGGAACCAAAAATCATATTTACCTCAATAAGGCAACTGAGAAAAAATCTACATTCAATTCAACTTTTAACTTCAATTGGAATATTATATTAATTTATTGTCTAGTAAGTTGCCTAAAAATACCCCATCGACTCTTTTCAGTGAACTGTGAACTGTGAACTGTCAACTGTGAACTGTCAACTGATAACTGATAACTGATAACTGATAACTAATAACTGTCAACTGATAACTGATAACTGTTATTAAAATTGCCACCATTTCTTTTTCTTTATTTCATTCGGCCGATCGGTATCGAGCAAGGAACCGGCCAATTGCTGAAAACTGTCGGTAATCGGCAGATTGGGGGCGTACCGGGTAAGCGGCTGGCCCTTGTTGATGGCGGAAACCGTGGTGGGATAATCGTTGGGAATCGACCACACAACTTTTTTCCGCAGAGACTTTTCCACATCCTCCAGGGCAATGTTGGATTTTTTGATGTAGCGGTTCAGAAGAATTCCTGTTTGTGCATCCATCGGGTAACCCAGGTTGCGGAAAGAAAGCAGGATTTTATTGACATTGGCCAGGCACGGCAAACTCTGCACGGCCACGACGAAAACATAATCGGACAGTTCCAGGATTTTAAGGGAGGAATCGTTTAACTGCTGGCCAATGTCCACCACAATGAAATCATTCGTTTGCTGAATGGTTCGGAACAGGCGGTTGATGATGTCCGGGGTAACATTCTGGTTGTTGAGATATCCCGGAGACGGCAGCACGTGAACACCGGATGGGTCTTGAGACAGGATGTTCTTTAAAAATGTGGAGTCCAGCCGGGAAATGTTTTTGGTAATTTCATTCCAGGAATATGTCGGGTCGATACCCAGAAACAGGTGGATGTCTCCGAACAGATTCATGTCGAGCAGCGCCACGGACTCAACTGTGCTTTCGGCCATCAATGCCATGGCCAGATTTACGGCCACCGTGGTGGTGCCAACGCCTCCCTTGCCGCCCAATATCGTTATGATACGACCGACCTTTAGCGAAGAGATCAACTGGGCTTTTTTCTGCCACTCAAGAAACCGTTTGATGGCGGAATGGATTTCGTCGTTCGTTACTTCCGGGCCGAAAAATTCTCTGGCGCCGGCCCGCATGGCCCGGATGAGTACGCCGTGATCGGGATTGTCGGATGCCAGAAAAATCTCGCCGACATTCACGGACTCGGAGAGGCTATGCACCATTTCAAAATCTCGGTCCAGGTCTTCTCCCAGCTCCAGTATCAGCAGGTCTGCCTTGCCCAGAGCATTTTCCGGCTGAATTTCAAATAATTTGAGTTTCAGAAGGGTTTCTTCAAGTTGCTTATATAATGATTCTTTATTAATTTTCAGTTTAACACGGTATTTCTCTGCAGCCATCAAGACCTCGCATCGATAGAGGATGAATTTTTGTTATTTTCCGCCAAGACCCGTGATGCTGATATTCGTAACCTGGGCCGGGGGCTTTTCATCAAAGCTGTTGTGATATTTGTTCGCTGCTTTTACGGATACTTTTCCATCGACTCCCTCGACGAATTGCTCGTCCAGACCGGCATCAGGGTTGATAACATGATTGGTTTTGATTGCCTGAAACGATTTTCCCCAATTGTCATTCAACAGTTGTTCCCGTCGGGTTTCGCAGCCGGTCAGGATAAAAACGGATAGGATTAGAATTGGAATGAATAATATATTTCGCATGTTGATGCTCCTATCGGGGTTATGGAAAAGAAATGTGTAAAAGGTTTAGAACTATAAAAAATATTCACATGGATATACAGGATGAACAGGATAATAAAAAGACAGAAAGGAA
>CAYQKZ010000178.1:0-7095 GCA_964418135.1 uncultured Desulfobacterales bacterium | reverse complement strand
GCAGGTCCAACACCAATGGAAACCAATTCTTCAGCCCGCGTTCTTCCCATCTCCATATTGCAATCTATAAGTCTGCCAGATTTCTTCAAAAGATGAAATAATTCGATTCGTTCGATTTTATTGGTGATTGCAGAAATTTCTTTTATGTGTACCGGTGAATAGACCAATGAATAGTCATTCCTTTCAATCGCGGAAAAAATCAGATGAACTGCAATTGTCTCAAGTACGATACGAACATATGATTGATCATCATACTGTCTGCATAAGGAACAGACATCTAAATAAAGATTTTTAGTCAAACGGGCCATCGTTTACAGCCCGAAAAACGCTGTTCGTTGGATTCGCATCAATCCTGAAGTTCTTTTTTGAGAAATAAAGTTTGTTCGAACATGGACATGGAATTCTCATAGATTTCTCGAATAAAAATTTATGAATGCACAACAGTGTCCGGCGGAAAAACATCCAGAATGGAAAAATCGACCCAAAAAACTGATCCGGTATTGGGGGAATTCACGAGAATGTTTTGGCTGATTGTTTGAAACGGGTCGGCAAGGTCACCCCACCATTTTTTATCGGCAAGATATCCAAATTGGTAGCCTACAGAAGAAGGCGAGAAATAAGATGCCCATACGGTGAAAAATTCAACCATATCCGTCATCGCGTTGAAAGCCTGGCCGTCATTGATAAAAACGATATCATTCCGTTCTGTTGGAGGCATTTTTTCAAGCAGCCAATGCTTCAGGAACAATTTATATTTCTTGTCATGCTGCTTGACGGCGGCAACCCACGCCTTGGCCTCGTCATCACTGACAGCTCGGCCGTCTTCATTGCCGGATATTTTATACCATTCTACATCGATACCGAATCCAACGATACATGGATGATGTTTGTACCTGCTGCAGACAATGTTGATCAACTCGATTACATCCACATCGCCAGGCTCGACCTGAATCCAGATGCGATAGCCTTCCTGATCGAACTTATCAAAAATTCCTTCGTTTCTGTCTGTTTGTGACGATACGATTAAGGGATTGCTCGATGTACAAGGAAAGTTCAGTCTGACCCCGGTATCCGATATAATTTCACCGACAATCCAAATGGCCTCAGGCCGTGTTCCCTTCAATTTGGAAGAAATTATTTTTCCTGCGCCGACCCAGTAATCATCAGAAGGCATTTTATCCACGCCATAAGAAGAATATCTGAATCCGGCGCCTATTTTTTCATAATTGATCGGTTCTTTTTCAGCAGCACCTGTTCGCGTTGCAGTATAAATCGATTCTGTTGTGATTTGATGGGTACATCCGACAAAAAATTCGATAAGCGCAACGGCAAGAAAAAAAATCAACCCGATTTTCACATTCATTATTCTCATAAATTGGTCTTCGGTCAAACCCCTTTACACCTTTCAGTCGATCCGGTTCAAACCACAAACTGAACGGTTGTAAAGTTTGAAATTGTTCTTCGTTTCTTCAATCGGCGGCCTCACGGATTGAGGGTAACACATTCAGCCTCTTTGTATGGAATAAGACTCTCTTACTGTCAAGAACTATGATTTCTATTGACCCTTTACAAAATTCAGAACAAGTGGTTATATTGAATTATCATCCAGAACAAATCGAACTTTTTCAACCAAAGCTTGAACGGCAAAGGGTTTCTGCAGAAAATTTATCTCTTTATCGAGTACTCCGTGGTGATCGATGACATCGGCTGTGTATCCAGATATAAAAATCACCTTGAGTCCTCGTTGGATGTCATGCATTCGTTGCCTCAGTTCCTGCCCGTTCATTTCGGGCATGATCACATCTGTAATGAGCAGATCAATCCGGTCAGGATAGTTTTCTGCTAACGCCAGTGCATCGTTCGGGTTGTGAGCCACCAATACCTTGTATTTGAATCGCTCTAAAACAAGCTTGCAAATCTCCAGTATGGATTCATCATCTTCCACCAATAGAACCGTTTCTGTTCCATGAGTATTTCTCTGTTTGATGGCGCCCGTCGCTGTTTTTACCTGATCATCCTCAGTCCGGGGAAGATAGATGCGAAATGTCGTACCCTGTTCCTGTTCGCTGGTGACAAATATAAACCCATCGTTCTGCTTGACAATGCCATAAACCGTGGAAAGCCCAAGTCCGGTACCTTTTCCGAGTTCCTTAGTGGTAAAAAAAGGTTCAAATATCAGATCGAGTATGCCTTTTTCGATGCCCATGCCGGTATCGCTGATCGCCAGCAGTAAATACTCACCGGGAATAAGGCCGTTATAAGATTCGCAGTCCGATTGATCAAGCAGGACGTTTTGGGTCTCGATGGTCACGGATCCGACTCCGTTAATGGCATCGCGGGCATTGACACATAAATTGACTAAAATCTGATCGAGCTGGGAGGGATCGATTTTGAGTGGCCACGGGTTCAGGGCCGGCTTCCAGGAAAAATCAATATCCTCTCCTATCAAACGTTTCAACATTTTCAACATGCTGGATATTGTTTCGTTCAGGTTTAACACTTTCGGGCTGATCGTTTGTTTCCTGGCAAAAGCCAGGAGCTGGCGTGTAAGATCGGCCGATCGCCGGGCAACCTTCAGAATTTCAGAAATATTGCCATGCAGTGAATGCCCGTGATCGATCTCACCCAGGGCCATTTCGGCATTCCCCGTGATAGCCTGGAGCATATTGTTGAAATCATGGGCCACTCCGCCGGCCAGCCGTCCCACGGACTCCATCTTCTGGGCATGGTTCAACTGCACCTGTAATTTTTCCCGATCGGCTTCAGCCCGTTTACGCTCGGTGATGTCGCGGATGCTCTCGATGGCGCCTACAAGGTTGCCTGACTGATCGTGCAGAAGCGAGGCTTTGGCAAAAACCCATGCCCCCTTGTTGTCGTAAAGCGCGTTACAAAAAACTTCTGTCGTAAAACATTCCCCTTCACGGGTGATTATTGGATTCCGGACCGCAATTTCCTTGTTGTCCATGAAGATATAGTCTATCAACAGCGGGCTTACTTCTCCATAAAACGGGATCGCATAGGCGCGGTCTCCTTTGCCGATCATCTCGGAGGCTGGAACGCCCGTAATTTTCTCCATCGCCATATTCCAGATAATGACTCTTTTTTCATTATCAATTGCCAGAGTGGCGTCCGGCAAAAAATCGACGATGTCCGCAAGCCGCTTTCGGTTCTCCAGAAGTTCCGCTTCTGTCCTCCGTTTTTCGGCAAGGCCTTTGAGAAACGTGTTGAACCACAAGACCAACTCGCCGATTTCATCCTGCGATGTGGTTGACAGGTAAAGGTCCGACTCCGGCATGCCGCTGCGAATGAACTTGAAACGTCTGGTGACTTCCTTGATGGGAGCAACCACGCTCCTGGAAAAATGTATAATGAAAAAAACCGCCAAAACGGCGCTGATCACTGTTGTCAGCAAGGTATTTCGCGCGATACCCAGGATTTGTGTGTCAATATATGCCATCTGAATAAAGCTTAACAGCGTCCACTTGCTGTCTTCAGATCGATCATACATGACAAGGGTGTTTTGACCATCCAACAACGTGTGGAATAAACCGGACTGTGAATCGAAGTCGGCTGTCAGTTTCGAGTCGAGCGTTTTGCCGATCTGATTGATATCCGGATCACTGATAATCCGGTTCCGTTGATCGATGACCCGGAAAGTCTGTCCGGCCTGGCCTTTACGCTGGAAATTTTGGTGAAACACGATGGGATCATACGATACGATCATAAAACCAATGGGGCGCTCTTCCATGGTCTGAGGATCAATTTGCCGGATGATTTTTACAGCGGCAATCACCTTGGGATGTCCTGAATTGACTATGATGCTATCGACGATCCCCATCCATATTACAGATCGGCTGCCATTGGCCGCTTCCGAGAATATCTGTTCCTTGAAAGAATCATTGATTTCTCCGCTCAGAAGGGTTTCTCCCACATGATAATGGTTGGCTTCCACTGATAATAGGTCTATTGCAATTATACCAGCCATGTTGATGTACCCGCTTAGGATATCGCCGATTTTTGCCTGAGTGGACAGCCGTTCATAATCGTTGTTCAGCTTTTTTGAATAGGAGGTGTCCTGTAGCACATTTCGAATATCTTCCTGACTTGACAGACTTATCAACAGGCTTTCCACATCATTCATGAGCAGATTCAGATAATTTTTCTTTTCCGTCATGATTTCTGTGGTGTAGCTTTGAACTTTTTCGTGAACAGCGGAACGGGATATGCCATAAGAAACTGCGCCAAGACCAATTAGTGGAACGAGACTGAACAGTACGACATAACCGATAACGCTGCGGGTAAGGGAATGCCGGATCAATGGAGCAGAATAGAGTTTCACGGAAGATTCTCCCGGCTGATAAGTTTGACGTCGATAAAAGTTTCAATCGGCGGTTTTTTGCCCTGTATCATATCGACAGCGTATTTCACGCCAAGGTAGCCCTGTTCACCGGCGTTCTGATCGACAGTTGCCTGAAGTTTACCTTCCCGAATGGCATTCACAGCTTCGGCCAATGCATCGAAACCAGCCACTTGAACGTGGGTTTTTCCAGTACTCTGCAGATATTGAATTGCACCCAGGGCCATCATATCGTTGGCACAGAAGAGGAGATTAATATCCGGATGCTCCGCAAAAATTTTGGCTGTTACAGAAAACGCCTCATCGATTTTCCAATTGGCGGTTTCCATTGCCGCTATTTGAATGCCAGGAAATTCCGCAAAGGCTTTCAGCGCACCCCTTTTACGATCCGTTGCATTGGTGGCGGATCGAATCCCTTCCAGAATGGCTGCAATAGCAGGTGGTTGAATCTTTTGAATGATCACTCTGGTAGCGAGGTAGGCGCCCTCAATGTTATCGACACTGATAAACGGAACATCCACCAGCCCCATCTTCGCCGAATAACCGGGATCTATCCGGTTGTCTATATTGACGATCGGAATACCGGCGCTTTGGGCTTTTTTCAGAATCGGAATGAGGTCTGTTGAGCTTCCTGGTGCTATGACAATGGCATCGATACGTTGCTGGATCATGTCTTCGACTATGGCAATCTGCTGATCGATGGATGTTTCCTTGGCGCCTGTCTTGACCAGAAGACGAATCCCCAGTTCTTTTTCCGCACGTCGTGCTCCCTTTTCCATTTCGATGAAAAAAGGATTTGTAAGCGTTTTCATGATGAGACAGACGGTTTTTGAACTTCCATCCGATCCGCTTTTTGAATCAATGCCGAAAACTTGCGGAACAGAAACAACGAGTAAAGAACAAGTAAAAACAGCATAAAACAGACCATGTTTTGTATTCATTGTTGATATCCATATAACTTCTTAAAAAGTTGGGTAAAACTACTACTCAATGTTCCCGGTTGGAATATCTGCCGCCTTGTCCGCCCGCCGGATGTCTTGTCCTTGTTCGGTATCTTTACGAACCATCTGCCGTCTGGGAATTGGTGGACGCTCATGGACTTACGCAATTTGGATATTGTGATTTTACATTCCAGTTTGACCCATATGATGAATATGCATTTTTCTTTCCTTCTATTATTCGACTGTTCGAACCACCAACATCATTTGCTTGACAAACAATTCGCGCAACATTTCCTTTTTCATCGAACAAGAACACATCAACAGTCAATTTATTGCATTTTTCTCCCCCATCTACCCTTCCAGAGATTGATAGCTCATCTCCACTGACACGTGGAGATGACCAACTGAATTTATATTCACTTGGTTTTGATGGTTTAGACAACGTTGATTTATTTGAATCCAACTCCCTGGTTTCTTTGCTTGATGGCCGGTCATATTTCAGATAATCCGGTTTTTGTGAATCTTCAGTTATTGGCTGGGCAACATAATTCGTTTCTTTTCCAACTTTTTGTGCATCCTGTGGAGGAGCTGTGTTTGTGAATCTGACAACACCATTCTTATCAGTCCACTTGTACATTTCACCTGAATAACATATTTGAGATGTGAGCAATACGATAGATAAAATGATATATTTTTTCATGATAATCCTTTTCCCGGTTCTCAGCTCTTCTACTCTCATTTCAGCCTCTTGTGCCCATAATTTGTCAATATCTTTCTGCGATGGACTCATGCTGTAAAGAAGTCTCTCTATCAGTTCCGCTTTTAATTCTATCGGCAATGATTCCGCCACTGAGGTAATTTCGTCTGTATCTATCATGCCTGTTCCCATTTCAATATTATTTTATATGATTTTTCCCAAAATCATCCAGTGTGGAAAATACCTTCGTCACATCAGGGCTTAGGAGTACGAGATTGATTCCCTTGAAATGCTCTTCATGGTATTTGCCTCGGGCTCCCTCGCCAATATCTTCCCGTTTATACTCGGAACGGAGTTCATCGGACGCCTTAACCTTCCTCATAGATCATCCCCGTTATGCATTTTCAAGTTTCTGATTCTACGATTTTGATTTCTTCCTCGGTTAAATCATACAAACGATATACGAGTTGATCGATCTGCCTGTCTGTGGATTCGATTTGACGTCTCAGCATCTCTGTTGTCTGGGGAACCTTGGATTCGGCGAGTCTTTTGTTCAGATTGAGCATTTGATCGACAAGGCTGACAATCTGGTCGTGCCGGGCGACGTCGGCGGGGTCGTCGAAGTTGATGGGTCGGATGGGCAGCATCACCAGGTACTGATAGATGAATCTTAAATACCCGCCGCGATATGTGGATGATAAATTTTTATAAAAAAACGTTGTGAGTGCAGAATTTAGAATAGCCAATAGGTATTTTTCAGAGTTTGAAATGATATAAGCTGTGTTGGCACAATAGTTTTGGCCTTCTTCATCCAGAGCGAAATTTCCACGCAAAGAAATATCGGGGAGAATTATTTTAGGCTTTTCAAATTCGCTAAAATAGTCAATGGCATCCTGAAGTTCATACCATGGATAAGCACCCGGCTTTCTGCCCTGCCATTTTTCTCCCTTCCAGTCTTTTGGTCGCGGCAATAGCCTTTCTTTAAACTGCGACAGATATTTTTTAATGGCAGGATATTTTTCAATATCAACACCGCGCCTTGTGAAGATCAAATATTTTTCGCTGGTTGCAGGTTGATATCGTTTTATGTCACGCCCGGC